>DASXVO010000054.1 GCA_036504215.1 Vicinamibacterales bacterium
CGTTGCGCGTGGATGGCGGCGTGGAGTTGGCGGAGAGCAGTATCTTCGCGCTGGGGCACCCGGTCCTCCATTGAGTGGTCGTTGACAACGGCACCTCGATCGGACTAGGTTATGCGCGTTGGAATTTTAATTCCAACGAGAAATGTCCTAAGTCACAAAATTCCCTGGTCTGGCCAATACCGCTGCGAGATGCCTCCCTCCGCGTGGCGCGCCTCGACGGCGTGTCGAGCCGGGAGCTCTCGAGTCCCCCGCGCAGGAACTTGGATCCCCATCCGCTCCCCCGATCTCGGGGTGCGGAGATCGGCCCAGGGTCGTGCAGGAGAGGGTCCGCGGCGGTCATAAGCAAGCTGTCAGCCTCGCGAAGCAGGCCCCCGCCAATCGTATCGTCATGTGGTTATCGTGTTGGAGACAGACCCTATGAACATGAAGACACTGATCGCATTTTGTCTGGCGCTGGCTGTCGCTGCAGGCGCCGCGGCCCAGGGAAACCCCACAGGGACCATCAGAGGTCAGGTGGTCGATCCGGACAAGTTGGCCCTGCCGGGTGTCACGGTCACGGTGACGTCGCCGGCACTCCAGGGCGCACGCACGGCGGTGACGTCCGCCAACGGCGACTTCATCATTCCGTTCCTGCCGGCCGGCGAGTACACGGTCACGGTCGAGCTGCAGGGCTTCCAGGCGCAGAAACAGACGATCGGCGTGGCGATGGCGGAGACGCAGCCACTGATGATCAAGATGTCTCTGGCCTCCCTCACTGAAACGGTGAACGTCACCGGCACGACGAACACCGAGGTGCTGACGACGTCCACGGTCGCCGAGACCTACAAGAAGGACACGCTGGAGCGCCTGCCGATCGGCCGGACGCTCAACGACGCCACCCTGCTGGCGCCCGGCGTCGCGCCCAACGGCCCGAGCGGCAACATCATGATGTCGGGCGCGCTCTCGTTCGAGAACCTGTTCCTGGTCAACGGCGTGGTCGTCAACGAGAACCTGCGCGGCCAGGCGCTGAACCTCTTCATCGAGGACGCGATCCAGGAGACGAAGGTCTCGACCGGCAGCATCTCGGCGGAGTACGGACGGTTCCAGGGCGGCGTGGTCAACATGATCACCAAGTCGGGCGGCAACAACTTCAGCGGGTCGTTCCGCACGACGTTCGACAACGATGCCTGGCGCTCGCTGACGCCCGATCCCAACGACCAGAAGGTCGACACCGTCACACCGACCTACGAGCTGACGGCCGGCGGCCCGATCCGCAAGGACAAGGTCTGGTTCTTCGGCGCGTACCGGCTCACGGATCCCAAGCGCAACAAGACCCTCGACTACACCGGGGTCAACTTCACCTACGACACCAAGGACACCCGGTACGAGGCGAAGGTCACCTACGCCCTGAACCAGAAGAACAACATCAAGGCGTCCTACACGAAGCGGACGACCGCGAGCAAGAACAACTGGTTCGGCTCGGTCATGGACCTGGCCAGCTTGTACGACAACTCGACCGAGCAGACTCTCACCACGGTCAACTACACGAACGTGCTCACCAGCAACATCTTCCTCGAGGGTCAGTACTCGCGGAAGATCTCGGCGACGATGGACACCGGGTCGCGGTTCTCGGACCCGATCAAGGGCACCTACATCACCGACCGCTCGCGCAACAGCTACCGCTACAACGCGCCGACCTTCTGCGCGGTGTGCTACGACAGCACCGGCACCGGGTGGCTTGAGCACCGCGACAACTGGGACTGGTTCGTCAAGATGAGCTACTTCGTGTCGACGAAGAAGACCGGGTCGCACAACCTGGTGTTCGGCTTCGACAACTACAAGGAGTGGCGCAAGAACAACAACTGGCAGTCGGGGAGCAGCTTCGCCGTCAACGGCACCTCCGCGATCATCAACGGGACCAGCATCTTCCCGGTGCTCAAGAACGACAACACCACCTACATCAACTGGATGCCGCTGGTGAAGGAGACGGTCGGCAACGACATCAGGACGTACTCCGGATACATCAACGATGCGTGGCGCCTGAGCAACAAGCTCTCGTTCAACATCGGCGCCCGCTACGACATGAATCGGTCGAAGGACCAGAGCGGCGCCGAGGTCGTGAAGGACTCGCAGTGGAGTCCGCGCGTCGGATTCAGCTGGGACATCAAGGGCGACGCCAAGTGGATCGCCAACGCGGCCTTCTCGCGGTACGTCATGGGCATCAGCACCGCGCTGGTGGACGCCGGATCGGCCGGCGGACGGACGGCGAGCTACAGCTGGTACTACAAGGGCCCGAACATCAACACGGCCGCCGCGGGTCCCTATCTCACCGCCGACCAGGCGCTGCCGATCCTGTGGAAGTGGTTCAACGACAACGGCGGCGTCAACATGAAGACCCGGACGGCGCCGAGCATCCCGGGTGTCAGCACGAGGGTCAAGGACGGTGTGGTGTCGCCCAGCTCGAACGAGTTCTCGTTCGGCATCGCGAACCAGCTCGGGGACAAGGGTGTGTGGCGCGTCGACTACGTCTACCGGAAGTCGGGCGACATGTATGGCGACTACCTCGACATGTCGACCGGCCTCGTGGCCGATCCGACGGGGCGCCAGTTCAACCTCACGCTGACGGGCAACACGCCGCTGGCCAAGCGCACCTACCAGTCGGTGGTGACCAATTTCAACTATCGGTTCAAGTCGGTGATCGTCAGCGCCAACTACACGCTGTCGAAGATGTGGGGCAACGTGAACGGCGAGAATACCGGCAGCGGGCCGATTCGCGCCGACCTGAACTGGTACCCGGAGTACAAGCAGGAAGGCTGGAACTACCCGCTGGGCTACAACCCCGGCGACCAGCGCCACAAGTTCCGCGGCATGGTGACGTACCGCGTACCCGTCCCGCAGAGCGTCGGTTCGCTCGACATCGGGATGGTGCAGCGCTACGACTCGCCCGTGGCGCAGGACATCGCCGGCACGGTGGACAGCCGATCGTACGTGAACAATCCGGGCTACCTCAACCCGACCAGCGGCGTGACGTACTACTTCATCGGCCGCGGTGACTACCGGTTCGATCCGGTCTGGACGACGGACCTGTCCGTGATGTGGGGGAAGAAGATTCCGGGCATCCACACCGAGGTGTTCTTCCGCGGCGTCATCACCAACCTGTTCAACAATGCCGCCGTCACCGGCGGTGATACGACGGTGAACACGAACTACAACAACAAGGCGTACGCCGTGTTCAACCCGTTCACGTCCGCGCCGGTGCAGGGCACGAACTGGGACTACAGCTCGATCTTCGGGCGGCCCCAGTCGAAGGATGACTACCAGAGGGCGCGCTTGTTCACCTTCTCGGTGGGAGTTCGCTTCTAGTCAGTGTTCGATGCCGTTCAGGGGTCGGCTCGTCCGGCCGGCCCCTGAATGGCCCCGCTTCCCCGTCCTGCCGACCTACCTCGCGGTCCTCGCGTCGAAGATCAACTGCACCAGCTTGCCGAACTGCTCCCCGCTGACCTGCCGGCCGCGGATGTCGGTGTTCACACGGTGCACGATCACCATGTCGTATTCCGGCACGACGAGAATGAAGTGGCCGCCCGCCCCGCGGGCCGAATACGACCCTTTCGGCATCACGACGCCAGGGAAGTGCCGGCCCTCGACCGCGACCCACCACAGGTAGCCGTAGCCGCCCGACTGGCCCGCGTCCGAATACGACGCGGTGCTCTCTGCCACCCAGTCCTTCGGCACGACCTCGGTGCCCCGCCACGAGCCCTGCCGCAGGAACAGCAGGCCGAAGCGCGCCATGTCGCGCGCGGTCATGCGGAACGGGTAGGCGGCGTACACCGAGTCCGCCCCGGTGAAGTACTGCCCGTCGTCGAGAATGTAGTCCTGCATGCCGATCGGGCCGGCGATCCGCGTCTGGAATTCCCGGTAGATGCTGTTCTTCACCGCCCGCTCGAAGATCATGCCGAGCGCGTTGAAGTCCCAGTTGTTGTAGTACCAGAACGTGCCAGGAGCGTGGCTGTTGCGCGCCGGGCGCGCGGCCTTCATGGCCGGCGTCTCGTACAGCGCGGGATGGTACACGCCCGAGCGGGCCTTCAACAGGTCGTGCACGGTGGCGGTCTTCTCGGCCGCGTTCAACGACGGCTCGTTGTCGTCGATCCCGAGCTGCTCCAGGGTCTTGGCGAGGTCGATCCGGTTCTGGCGGACGTGGATCCCGTACATCGCGCTCAGGAAGCTCTTGCGAATCGAGTGAATGTTGTACTTCGCGTCGGTCCTGCCCCATTCGTCCAGGACCTTGCCCTGGACGACGACCATGACGGCCTCGGTATTGATGGTGGCCGCGTACTCCTTCGCCAGCTTCAGCTTCTCGGGAGACCACCCGAGCGCCTGCGGAGACGCTAGGCGTTCCCAGGTGGCGCCCGGGTACGTGGGCTGGTCCTGCGCTCGGCCGGCCGTCGTCCACGCTGCGGTGAGCAGCAGGACGCTGAGCGTCAACCAGCGTCCGATTCTTCGCGGTGTGCGTGTCGTGCGAAACATGCTGTGACTCCTTGGGTGAGGGTGCGCGACGCGTGTCGCGGGAGGCGGGACGGGCACTCATCATCCCACACCCCGCCTGGCGAATCCAACGAGGCACCAGGTGACCCGGATGGTTGCGTCCTGTGGCCGGAGTGCGGTACCGTCTGCGTCGCCCCCCTTCCAGATTTCAGATGTCAGCCGTCGGCCGGCCGTGCGTGCGTGACGATGCGGCCCGGCATGGAGAACGATGTGAACCTGCTCGACCGTACCGTGTCCGCCATCCTCGTGTCCGCGCTGTCGCTGGTCGCCTGCCAGCAGGCGACGGCCGCCCAGGCCGCGGCGGCCAAACGCATCCGCATCGGCGTCGCCACCTTCTCGCACGAGACCTGCACGTTCTGCCCGGAGCCCACCGGCATCGCCGAGTGGGAGTACTACGGACCACCGCAGCGGGGGCCGGAGGTGCTGAAGTCGGGGCCCTACATCCGCGGCTTCGTCGACGCCGCCCGCGACCACGACAACGTCGACCTGGTCGGCATCTACTCTCCTCGTGATTCGAAGGGCGGCTCGTCCGGCAGCTGGCTCACGACCGAGGCGTTCGACAAGTACTCGAACGGCATCGCCAGCGACTTGAAGCAGTCGGGCCCCTTCGACGCGGTCTACCTCTCGCTGCACGGCGCCATGGCGGTGACCGGCGTGCCGAAGCCCGAGGCGGAGCTGGTGCGCCGCGTGCGCAAGGTCGTCGGTGCGATTCCGATCGTGGTGACACTCGATCTCCACGCCAACGAAGACCACGAGCTGTCCGATGTCGCCAACGGCGTGCTGATCATCAAGCGCTACCCGCACTACGACGCGGCCCTGCAGGGCGATCGCGCGCTGCGGCTGCTGCTTCGGATGGTCCGAGGGACCTACAAGCCGACGATGGCCACGCGCAAGCCGGGCGTCATCACGCCCAGCGTGTTCCAGGGGACGGGGACGTCGCCGGCGATGGAGATCATGGAGCGGGCGCGCATCTGGGAGGAGCGAACGCGCGACGTGTACGTGTCTGTCGCCTTCGGCTTCGCGTACGCGGACGTGCCGGATGTCGGCGCCACGGTCATGGTGATCGCCAACAACAACCAGGCGCTGGCGGACCGCATCGCACAGGACATGTCGGACTTCATCTGGAAGCAGCGCGTGCAGTTCGCCGGCAAGAAGATTCCGAAGACCGAGGAGGGCGTGCGGCTGGCGATGGAGGCGGTTCGCGCCGGCAAGCGCCCCGTGGTGGTCGCAGATCAGGGGGACCGCACGGGCAATTCGACGCACATCCTCGCCGAACTCATCAAGCAGGGCGGCAAGAACTTCTGCCTCACCACGATCGCCGACGAGAGGGCGATCAAGGACATCCAGGCCAGGGCGAAGGTGGGCGAGTCGGTGAAGGTGAACGTCGGCGGGTACGCCGACGAGTTCGCCGGCAAGCCGGTTCCACTCGAAGGCGTGGTCGAGTACCTCGACAAGTACGAGGACCTCGGCACCGTGGCCGTGATCCGCTTCGGATCGAACAACCGCGTGATCCTGACGCCCGTGCTGGACCAGGTCACCGATCCGGGGATCTTCCCGGCGCTGCACATCGACCTGTCGAAGCTGGACATCATCGTCCTCAAGTCGCGCGTCCACTTCCGGCGAGGGTTCGTCGAGGACGGCCTGGCTGGCGCGGTCTTCGAGGTGGATGCGCCCGGACTCGGGCCGGCCGATCTGAGCATCGTGCCGTACAAGAACATTCCGAAAGGCCTGTACCCTCTCGACAGGAAGAACTAGCGACGCTTCGCCTCGAACCGCCGAACTCGCTTCGGCCAGGTTGTTTCCGGCCACAACGGATCAATCCGCAGCCCGCCGCCGCGCTCCCGGCTCAGCCGCGGCGGCGGGCGAACCGAATTCCCGGACCGAAATTTTGCGCCCTGCACGTTGAGGCATTGGTGTAGACTGGTGCCCGCCGGAATATATGTTCCAGCAAAAGACGGTCTGAGTCAGAAAATTCCATGGTCCACCAGACGCGACTCCTGGACGCCTTCCTCAGCCTGGCGCGCATCGACGGCGTCTCCGGCCGGGAGCGCGCCGTCGCGGCCCACATCCAGGCCCGCCTCGAGTCCATCGGTCTGACCTGCAGCCTGGATCGCGCCGGCGAGACGTTCGGCGGGAACTGCGGCAACCTCGTCGGGCGGCTGCCCGGACGCGTGGACCTGCCGACGATCCTCTTGTGCGCCCACATGGACACCGTTCTCCCCACGCAGGGGTTGAACGTCGTCCTGGACGCCGAGCGGGTGTCGTCGGACGGAACGACGATCCTGGGGGCCGACGACCGCGCGGGCGCCGCGATCATCCTGGAGATCCTCCAGGTGCTCGTCGACGAGAGGTTGGATCACGGCCCCATCGAGGTGCTCTTCACCGTCGCCGAGGAATGCGGCATGCACGGCGCCAAGACGGTGGACTCGGGCGCGTTCGAGGCCTCCATGGGCTTCGTCTTCGACAGTTCGGCCGCGTGCGGCCGGTTCGTCGTCGGCGCGCCGTCCGCGATGGCGTTCCGGATCCTGGTGCGAGGCCGGGCCGCCCACGCGGCGGTGTCGCCCGAAAAGGGCATCCACGCCATCCAGATTGCTTCCCGCGCGATCGCCCGCCTGCCTCTCGGCCGGCACGGCGAGACCGGGATGCTGAATGTCGGCACCATCCGCGGCGGAACGGCCATCAACGTCGTACCGGACGAGGTGGAGATCCTGGGCGAGACCCGGAGTGCGGACCCGGCCGCCCTGGACGCCCAGATGGCCCTCGTGCGAGAGGCATTTGAGCAGGCTGCGCTCGAGGGCGGCGGCCAGGTTGAGATTGCGTGGACCTGCAAGTACGGGGAATTCGAGCTGAAACCCACCGAGCCGGTTGTGCTCGCGGCGGTTCGGGGGATCAGGGCCGCGGGCTGCGAGCCGGAACCGATCCGGTATCCGGGGGGAAGCGACGCCAACGTCCTCAACGTCCGTGGGATCCCGACCGTCAACCTGGGCATCGGGACCCACAATGCGCACTCCATGCAGGAATCGATGCCCATCCGCTGCCTGGTCCAGGGCGCGGAGATCGGCCTTGGCATCGTGCGGGAGTTGGTTCGCGGTGATCGAACGCGCGCTGTCAGCCTCGCGAGGTGAGCCCCCGCTGTTGGTAATGCGGCTATCGTGCTGGAGACCGGTCTTATGAACTTCAAAACACTCATCGTTCTACTTCTGGCGCTGGCCGTGGCCGCCGGCGCCTGGGCTCAGGGCAATCCCACCGGCGCCATCAGAGGCGCCGTGACCGACCCGGACGGCCTGGCGCTGCCCGGCGTCACGGTCACCGTCGCTTCCCCTGCCCTGCAGGGCGCGCGCACCGTGGTGACTTCGGGCAACGGTGACTTCATCATCCCGTTCCTGCCGCCGGGCGAGTACACGGTGACCGTCGAACTCCAGGGCTTCGCGCCGCAGAAGCGCACGATCGGCGTGGCGATGGCGGAAACGCAGCCGATGCAGATCAAGCTCGCGATCGCGGCGGTCACCGAGACCGTCACCGTCACCGGTACGTCGTCCACCGAGGTCCTCAAGACCGGGACCATCGCGGAGACGTATACCGCCACGAAGATCGAGTCGCTGCCGGCCGGCCGGACCCTGAACGACGCCGTTCTGCTCGCGCCCGGCGTGAACAACAACGGGCCGAGCAACGCCATCGTCATCGCCGGCGCGCTGTCCTACGAGACGCTGTATCTGATCAACGGCGTGAACGTGAACGAGAACCTGCGCGGCCAGGCACGGACGCTCTTCGTCGAAGACGCGATCCAGGAGACGAAGGTCTCGAGCGGGAACATCTCAGCCGAGTACGGCCGCTTCAACGGCGGCGTCGTCAACATGGTCACCAAGTCGGGCGGCAACATGTTCAGCGGGTCGTTCCGCGATTCGCTCAGCAACGACGCGTGGCGGTCGCGCCGGCCCCTCGGCGACGAGAAGCTGGACAAGATCGTCCCGACCTACGAGGGCACCTTCGGCGGCCCCGTCAAGAAGGACAAGCTCTGGTTCTTCACCGACGGGCGCTACACGAACTCCCAGCAGCAGAGGACGCTCTCCTACACGAATCTGACCTACCCGTATGCCAAGAGCGACAAGCGCTACGAGGGAAAGGGCACGTACGCGCTGACCTCCCAGAACACGGTGAAGGCGTCCTACACGAACATGAAGACCTGGACGACGAACAACACGTCCAACAGCCCGATGGACCTCGACAGCCTGTACAGCAACGGCCAGACCGACACGCTGACCGCCTTGAACTACACGAGCGTTCTCTCCTCGAAGCTGTTCCTCGAGAGCCAGTTCTCGAGAAAGACGATGGCGACCGACAACACCGGTTCGCAGTTCACCGACCTCGTGAAGGGCACGCTGATGTTCGACCGGTCGCGCGGCAGCGCGCGCTTCAACTCGCCGACCTTCTGCGCGGTCTGCGGCAAGGGCTGGCACGAGGAACGCAATAACTGGGACTTCTTCGTCAAGCTCGGGTACTTCCTCTCGACCGACAAGGCCGGGTCGCACTCGGTTGTGGTGGGCTTCGACAACTTCAAGGAATCGCGCCAGGTGGACAACTACCAGTCCGGCAGCGGGTACCGGGTGTACGCCACCAAGACGTACATCGCGACCACGCCCGACAAGACCATCTACCCGGTGATCGACGGCAGCAGCTACGTCCAGTACACCCCGCTCGTGGCGCCGAGCGTCGGCAGCGACATCCGTACCTATTCGCTGTTTGCGAACGACCAGTGGCGGCTGAACAACAGGCTGTCGTTCAACATCGGGTTCCGCTTCGACCGCAACAGCTCGAAGGACCAGGGCGGCGTACCCGTGCTGAAGGACTCGCAGTGGAGTCCGCGCCTGGGCCTCAGCTGGGATCTCAAGGGCGACGGCAAGTGGATCGTGAACACCGGCTACGCCCGCTACGTCATGGGCGTGAACGGCGCGGTCGTGGACTCGGGGTCGGCCGGCGGCCGCACGGCGTCCTATTCGTGGGTGTACGCCGGGCCGAAGATCAACACCACCTGCACGCCGCCCAACTGCCAGCAGATCGCGGCCGTCCTGCCCCAGGTGTTTTCCTGGTTCGATGGCAATGGCGGCATCAACAACACGAAGTACCGGAACGCGCCGTCGGTTCCCGGCGTGACCACGAAGGTCAGCGGCGGCACGACTGCGCCGAGCTCCAACGAACTCACGGCCGGCGTCGCGCACGAGGTCGGCAGGGGCGGCACGGTCCGTATCGACTACGTCTACCGCAACTACAAGGACATGTACGGCAGCTTCATCGACACGACGACGGGCCGGGTCACCGACCCGACCGGACGGACGTACGACGCCGAGAGCATCAGGAACACTCCCGATGCGCGCCGCTGGTATCACGCGGTGACCGTCGCCGCGAACTACCGGTTGAGCAGGGTCGGCCTGGGTGGGAACTACACGCTGGCGTACTCGAAGGGCAACAACGACGGCGAGAACGTGGGCAGCGGGCCGGTCATGGCCGGCATCAACGACTTCCCCGAGTACCGCCAGGAGTCGTGGAACTGGCCGACTGGCTACATGGGGAACGACCAGCGCCACAAGGTGCGTGTCTACGCGACGATGCTGCTGCCCGTGAGCCCGGCGCTCGGCCAGTTCACCGTTGGCGTCATTCAGCGCGTGAACTCGGGCACGCCGTACGACATCGCGTTCTCGGTGGATCCCTCGACCTACGTCGCGAATCCCGGCTACCTCACCGCGCCGACGAGCGTCACCTACTACATCTCGGGTCGCGGCCCGCTCCGCACCGACGGCATCTCCAGCACGGACCTGTCGCTCATCTGGTCCAAGAAGCTCCACGGCTCGCTCGAGGTGTTCTTCCGCGGCCTCGCCTATAACATCTTCAACAGGCAGGGCGTGATGAGCCTGGACACCACCGTGTCGTCGAACGCGTCGCCGGGCACCTACACGAAGGCAAGCCTGCCGGTCTTCAACCCGTTCACGACCGCGCCGGTCGAGAACGTGAACTACCGGTATGGCCCGGAATTCGGCCAGCCGTCTGCTCCGAGCGATTACCAGGAGCCGCGCTCCTTCAGCTTCTCGTTCGGAATCCGCTTCTAGACCGACGAGAAGTCTCGCGGCGCCGGACGGCGGGCCCGTGTCGAACGGGTCCGCCGTCTCTCTCTCCAGAGCGGCAGCACCGCCGCCCGCAACTCCTTCACATCCACTTCGGTGATCACCGTCAACCGTGGACCTCGCAAGGCTGAAGCCCGCCGTCACCGTGGAGCCGGCGAATCGCGCCGCTCGTCGCTGACCCGCTCGCCGCGCTCCGTTTCGACACGTTCCGCGCGACCGACAAGTCTCCCCGACTGAATCCGTGCCAGGCAGTCGGTGGCACAGGCGACCGATAACCAGATCTTCAAGCACCTCGCAGTTGACTGGCATGCGCGCCGGCATCCCGCGCGCGCCGGGTGGAGTAAGATGGCCCATCGGCAAGGCTGCAACCTCGCCCTACAAGGAGAAGACCAAGCCGTGCACATTCCCAGCCGCACGCTCGCCTGGATCGCGCTCGTCGCGCTGGCCTCGCTGGCCGCCGCCCACCGGCCGCCCTCGGCCGCTCCGCCCGGACCCGACACCATCCGGATCCCCTTCGAGCGCTACACGCTCCCGAACGGCCTGACGGTGATCCTGTCCCCGGATCACACCACGCCCACCGTCACGGTGAACGTGTGGTACCACGTCGGGTCGAAGAACGAGGTGCCGGGACGGACCGGATTCGCGCACCTGTTCGAGCACATCATGTTCACCGGATCCGGCCACGTGCCCTACGGCCTGCACGACAAGCTCACCGAGGGCGTGGGCGGCGAGAACAACGGCACGACGTCGAACGACCGGACGACATACTTCGAGACGGTGCCGTCGAACTACCTCGAGTCGGCGCTCTGGATCGAGGCCGATCGGATGGGGTACCTCCTGGACACGCTCGACCTCGCGAAGCTCGACGCCCAGCGCGACATCGTGAAGAACGAGCGGCGACAGGGCGTGGACAACCAGCCGTACGGCAAGGTGCGCGAGATCGTCTCCCGCGCCATGTACCCGGCGGACAATCCCTATTCGTGGGACGTGATCGGCAGCATGGAAGACCTCGGCGCGGCGTCGGCCGAGGACGTCAAGAACTTCTTCCGTCTCTACTACGCGCCGAACAACGCGTTTCTCGCGATCGTCGGCGACGTCGACACGGCCCAGACCAAGGCGTGGGTGGCGAAGTACTTCAGCGACATCCCACGCGGCAAGCCGGTCGTGCGGCCGAACGTCCCCGCCGTGACGGTCCCCGCCGAACGCCGGTTCGCGTACGAGGACCGCGTGCAGGTGGCACGCCTCTACGTCCAGTGGCCGACGGTCGGTGAACGGCACGACGATCACTACGCGCTCGAGGTGCTCGGCAGCATCCTGTCCGGCCCGCGCACGGCCCGTATCACCAAGGCGCTCGTGTACGACCAGGAGGCGGCCGCGTCGGTGTCGGCGGGCCAGCGATCGCGCGAGGACGTCGGCGAATTCGCCCTGACGATCACGCCGCGCCCGGGGCACACGCTCACGGATCTCGAGGCGGCGGCCGACGCCGTCATCGAGAAGCTGAAGGCGGACGGCCCGACGGCGGAGGAGATCCAGCGGGCCACGGCCGGCCTCGAACTCGAGTTCATCGAGGGCCTCGAGTTCAACCTCGGCAAGGCGATGGGGCTCTGCGACGGCGCCGGCTTCCACGACGACCCGAACCACTACAAGATCGACTTCCAGAAATCGATGGCGGTGACCGCTGCCGACGTGAAGCGCGTCGCCAACCAGTACTTGACGAAAGGGCGCATCGTGCTGAGCGTCGTGCCGGCGGGGAAGGCCGGGGAGGCGTCGAAGCCCGCCGAAAGCAGGAAGGTGACCGGTGCCGAAGATACGCCCCGACCGGAGGTGAAGCGATGAAGCCCCAGACCCGACGGCTGTCCGGCATCGTCCTGGCCGTGGCCCTCCTGTCGCTGCCGCTCGCGGCGCAGCAGGCGCTCGATCGCACGAAAGTCCCGCCGCCCGGCAAGACACCGGAACTGCGGGTCCCCACCTGGACGAAGACGACGCTGGCCAACGGCGCGGAGTTGATCGTCTCGGAGAAGCACGACCTGCCGCTCGTCTCGTTCACGCTGACCCTGGCCGGCGGATCCGATCGGTTCGAGCCGGCCGACCGGCGCGGCCTGGCGGGCATCGCGGCGTCGATGCTGAGCGAGGGCACCAAGACGCGCGACGGCGAGGCACTGTCGAATGCGCTGCAGCTTCTCGGCACGTCGGTCACCGTCGGCATCGGCAATGACTCGGGCTCGATGGGCTTCGTGTCCACGTCCGGGAACCTCGCCGGCACGCTCGACATCATGGCCGACATGCTCGTGAACTCGACGTTCCCGGCGCCGGCCCTGGACCGGATCCGCGCCCAGCGTCTCGTCACGCTGAACGCGGCCAGGGCGCAGCCAGGCGCCATCGCGAGGCGCGTGTTCCCGAAGGTGCTCTACGGCTCCGCGCACCCATACGGCCAGCTCACGACCGAGCAGTCGTACACGGCCATCACGCGCGACGACATCGTCAGGTTCCACAAGGCCTACTTCCAGCCGGGCCGCGCAGCGGTGATCGTCGTCGGTGACGTCACGCCCGCCTCGGCGAAGGCCACGGTGGAGAAGGCCTTTGCCGCGTGGCCGGCCGGCGGCAGCAAGCCCGTGCCCACCTATCCGCCGCTGCCGGAGAAGCACCCGGCGACGATCTACCTCGTGGACAAGCCGGGGGCCGCGCAGTCCACCTTCGCAATCGGCAACCCGGGTCCGCCCCGGAGCACGCCAGACTACTACGCGCTCGAGGTGATGAACACGATGCTCGGCGGCATGTTCCAGTCGCGGCTCAACGCGAACATCCGCGAGGAGAAGGGCCTCAGCTACGGTGTCAGCTCGTTCTTCATGTACGGAAAGGGCCCAGGCCCGTTCCGCGCGGGCGGCGACATCATCTCGGCCAAGAGCGACGTGGCGCTGACCGAGTTCATGAAGGAGCTTCGGGGCATCGGCGGCAGCCGGCCAGTGACCGACGAGGAGTTGGCGACGTCCAAGAGTTCGCTCGTGCAGAGCCTCCCCGGGATGTTCGCGTCGGTCGGCAGCATCGGCGGGGCGATCAGGACGATCTGGATCGAGGGCCTGCCCGACACCTACTACCAGCAGTACGGGAAGGCGATTGGCGCGGTGACGAAGGCCGACGTGGTGCGGGTCGCGAAGCAGTACATCGACCTCGATCACCTGTCGATCGTGATCGTCGGCGATCGCGCGACGATCGCGGCGCCGCTCGCCGCCACCAGGATCGCGCCGATCGTGGTGCTGGACATCGAGGGGAACCCGGTCAGGTAGAAGAAGGCGGCAAGGCGGGGAGGCGGCAAGGCTGGCTTGCCCCGCCGCACCGGCGAGAGGCCCTCCTCGACGAGATCGGCCGTCTGCTGGTCGAGATGGAAGCGCCGCTCCTTCTCGAGTTCCGCCTCGAGCCTCGCTCGGCCCCACAGGCGCTGCCACCAGGTCATTCCGCGCCACCTCCGTCAGGCGATAGAACCTGGCCTCGCGGCCGGTCTCGGACTGCTTCCAGTCCGCGGTGAGGAGGCCGCGGTTCTCGAGCCGGTGCAGCGCCGGGTGGAGCGAGCCTTGCGGGGCCTGCGCGACGTCGAGCGCTGCCAAGGTGTGCACCTGCGCTACGATGGGCGCGCACCACCGACCGCGTCAGAAGAGGAGCGTCCCATGCGTGTGGCCAGGATTCCGGGCCTTTCGTTCGCCATCACCGCCTCGGTCGTCGCCGTGTGCGTGGCCCAGGCACCGAAGACCGCGGACCGGCCCGAGGCGGGCGCGTCGGAAGCGATCGCCCGGTTCACCACCGAGACGAGGTTCCTGTCGCCCTGGGTGGCCTCGGTTCCGGCGTCCGACACCGTGCCGTCGCCGACGAGGTTTCTCGGGCACGTGGCCGGAGCCGCCGGCGAACTGACGCCCACGGCGAAGATCTACGCCTACATGCGCGCGCTCGCCGCGGCGTCGCCCCGCGTTCGCGTCGAGACGATCGGCCGCACCGAAGAGGGCCGGGAGATCCTCCTCGTGGCCATTGCCGACGAGGCCGGGATCCGCGGCCTGACGCGCCTGAAGGAGGCGACGGCCAGGCTGGCCGATCCCCGGCGCACGAGCCCGGACGAAGCGGAGACGATCATCGCCGGTGCGCGGCCGGTCTACTACTTCAACTGCGCGCTCCACGCCGACGAGACCGGCAGCGCCGAGATGTCGATGGAACTGGCCTACCGGCTCGCCGTCTCCGAGGATCCGATGATCCAGAACATCCGGAAGGCGGTGCTGGTCCTCGTCAACCCGGTGGCCGAGCCGGATGGCCACGACAAGATGACCGAGTGGTTCGACACGTACCTGAAAGGCAGGCGCGAGTTCGCCACGCTGCCGCGCCAGTCCCCGCCCTACTGGAATCGCTACGTCTTCGTGGACATCAATCGGGACGCCCATCAGAAAGCGTTCGCGGCGACGCGCGCCGTGCACACGATGTTCTTCGACTACCACCCGACCGTGGTGCACGACCTTCACGAGTCAATCGCGCTGCTCCAGACCTGGAACGGCACCGGTCCATACAACCCGAACCTCGATCCCATCGTCACCAGCGAGTTCCTCGAGATGAGCCTCCACGAGGTGACGTCGCTGACGGCGATGGGCATGCCGGGCGTGTGGACCTGGAAGTTCGGCGAGAGCTTCGGCCTGCACTACCTCGACTCGGTGGCGATGAACCACAACGCCGTCGGACGAGGGTACGAGACGTTCGGCAACGCGACACCCGAAACCGTGGACCGCGCGGTCGGCGACGACGCCTGGATCGGCGACAGTCCATTGAGCCGCGAATGGTACCGGCCGATGCCCGCGTCGCCGGCCGTCCGCTGGTCGATGCGTGACAACGTCAACTACCAGGAGACCGGCGCCCTGTCGATTCTCGACTGGACCGCCCGCCACGCCGCCGATCTGCTCCGCAACTTCTACCGCACCGGCTTCAACTCGTGGCAGAAGGGCGCGACCGACCTGCCTCGCGCCTATGTCATCCCCGCCGAGCAGAACGACCGGCTGGCCGTGGCCGCCATGGTCGATCGGCTGGTCGATCAGCACATCGAGGTGGGACGGCTGACGGCCGACCTCACGACGAGCGAAGGTCGGTTCGCTCGCGGCAGTTACGTGGTGAAGCTGGATCAGCCCTACCGCAACTACGCGGTGGACGTGCTCGAGCGTCAGCACTTTCCGGCCGAGGCCGAGAACCTGCCCTACGACGACGTGTCGTGGTCGTTTCCGGTGGGCTTCGGCGTGACCGCCGTGCGCGTCGATGACGAGCGCGTCAGGTCGGCGCCGTCCGAACCGGTGGCGACCGTCGTGGCGCCGCGCGGGTCGGTCGCCGGCGACGGGGCCGCGTTCCTGCTCCGCGACACCGGGCAGGAGGCCCTCCTGGCCGCGCGGTTCCGCCTCGCGCGGTTCGACGTGGAGATCGCGGAGAAGAGCTTCCTCGCCGCCAGCACGGACTACCCGGCGGGCTCATGGATCGTGCCGCAGCAGACCGGGCTTCGCGTCGCGCTGGCGGAGGTCGCAGGGGAGTTGGCGCTCGATTTCGTCGCCGTGGCGGCGGCGCCGGACGTGCCGCGCCACGCGGCCGCCCTGCCGAGGATCGGCCTGTGGGTGCCCTGGGCCGACACCGACGCGATGGGCTGGATCCGCTACACGCTCGATCGCGAGAAGGTGCCCTACACGTACCTGCGCGACGAGGACGTGCGTGCAGGGCGCCTCCGCGAACGCGTGGACGTCGTCGTCTACGGCCCGTTCGTGAAGCTGGACCTCGCGGCGCAGATTCACGGCATTCCCGCGACGAGCGGCCCGATGGCGTTCAGGCGCAGCGCCGAGACGCCGAGCCTCGGCGCGCCCGTCGAGTCGGACGACATCACCGGCGGGCCCGGCTATGTGGGTCTCGAGGCCATCCGCCGCTTCGTGGTTGATGGTGGTGTGCTCCTGACGCTCGGCAGCGGCTCGATGCTCCCACTCGAGGGCGGTCTCGTGTCCGGCGTGCGCCGTGCGTCGGCTCCCGACGTCTTCACGCCGGGCAGCGAACTCCGGGTGACGTTCGAACAGCCGAATCACCCGATTGCCTACGGCTACCGAAGCGAGTCCTCCGTCTTCCGCGGCAACCTGCCCGTGTACGACGCACCGCGCCGCTGGCTGGACATGGCCTACTGCACCTCGTGCCTGGACGGCCCCGTCGATCGCCGAGGCGTCGTGGCGAGGTGGGGAGGCAGCGGTGCGATGGTCGTGAGCGGGGGCATGCGCGGCGAGAAGACGCTGAACGGGCATCCGGCGGTGTTCGACCTGCCGCTCGGGCGCGGGCGCGTGGTCGCCTACAACTTCACGCCGATCCACCGCGACATGAACCGCTCGGACTATCGGCTCCTGTGGAACGCGATTCTCAACTGGAGGGCGCTCGGTTCTGGGCCCTCGGCAGCGAAGAGGTAGAGGGGGCAGGCATCATGAACGAATTGAGGCGGGATATCCTGGATTGCGTCGGCAACACCTCGCTGCTGGCCCTGCGACACATCGTGCCCGGCAATGGCGCCCGCATCCTGCTGAAGCTGGAGAGCGAGAACCCCACCGGCAGCATGAAGGACCGGATGGCGCTGGCGATGATTGAAGCGCCCGAGGCCGACAGGCGTCTGGCGCCGGGCGGTCCGGTCGTCGAATACACCGGCGGCAGCACCGGCGTATCGCTGTCTCTCGTGTGCGCGGTGAAAGGGCACCCCCTGGACATCGTGACCTCGGACGCCTTCTCCCGAGAGAAGCTCGATCACATGCGGATCCTCGGGGCCAGGCTTCACATCGTGCGCAGTGAGAGCGGGCACATGACCGAGAAGCTCACGCGGGACATGATCGAAGCCGCCGGCGTCATTGCGGCCACGACCGGCGCCTACTGGACCGATCAGATGAACAACCGGGACCAGATGGCGGCCTATCACGAGCTGGCGAAGGAGATCTGGACGCAGACCGGCGGACGGATCGACGGCTTCGTCCAGAGCGTGGGCACCGCGGCGTCGCTGCGCGGGATCGGGGAGGCGCTGCGCCGCCGCAACGAGCGGATCCGCCTCGTCGCCGTGGAGCCCGCCGAATCCCCGGTGCTGTCGGGCGGCCCGGCCGGCGCCCACAAGATCGACGGGATCGGCGCGGGCTATGTGGTGCCGCTCTGGCAGGCGGGCATCGCCGATTGGATCGAGTGCGTGTCCACCGAGGAGGCCACGGCCATGGCCCTGCGGCTGGCGCGCGAGGAAGGCCTGTTCGCGGGGACGTCCACCGGCGCCAATGTGATCGCCGCGCTGCGACTGGCCGAACGGCTGGGACCTGACGCGATTATCGTGACCGTGATGTGCGACACCGGGATGAAGTACCTGAGCAAGATGGCGTCGCACTGATCCGGTCGCAACAGGGCCGTGCGCGGCCTGAGTCTCGCGCCGATGGCGGAGCCGACCCGAGAGAGTCATCCGGCGGGGACGGGAATCGTTCGGGCTGGACCGCGACCCGCCGGTCACGGGGACCGCTGGCCACACACGTACCGGGTGAACCGCCGGCGGCCGGAGATTGCCCTTCGCCTGGTGGTCGGCGCGTCGCGAGGCGACGTCCTGCGTTGGGTGCTGGCCCGCGGCCTCGGCCCGGTCGTCATCGGCCTCGTGCTCGGGCTGGCTGGCGCAATTGGCGTGGGACGCCTGCTGCGCAGGGTGCTGTTCAACGTGCCTTCCACCGCCGTATCCTGCACCGGGGAACCGATGGGCGGCCGGTTGCGGCCAGATTTTGTATCGGTTCGTCACGCGAGCGGGAATTGACGGTCGCTCCGTCGCGGGGAGAGCGTGTCTCGTCCGCTTGCGCGCGGCGCGTCTTACGACGAGAATCTCCGCAGCGTGCTGACGCCAAGATCGAGACACCCGGCGCCGATCACCATCGTTCTCGTCCTGGCCGTGGCGGCTGGCGCCTGCGGCGGGTCCGTCACCGGTCCATCGCCGATGTCCCCGCCGACGTCGACGACCGTGCCGATCATGGGGCCCTCCCGTCTCGCCGCCGCGCAGATCGTGGCGTGGTTCAATGGGCGTCAGCCGCGGCCGTCCGGCGTCTACGCTGCCACCGTGCCGGCCGAGAGCCTGGCCCGGTTCTTCGTCGAAGAGGGGGCGATGGAAGGGGTGACGGGCGACGTTGCCTTCGTGCAGAGCGTGGTTGAGACCGGATGGTTCCGCTTTGGAGGGACCGTTCAGCCCTGGATGAACAACTTCGCCGGGATCGGCGCCGCCGACACGAACCCGGAACCCGCAACGTTCCCTGACGCGCGCACCGGCGTCCGCGCGCAGATCCAGCACCTGCGTGCCTATGCCGACCCGACGGCGCTGGCGTGCAGCGCGCCGCCGCTCGCCAACCCATGCGCCGATCCTCGCTTCGACCTGATCGCGCCGAAGGGCAAAGCGCCGACCTGGAATCAGATGGGCAACGGAAACTGGGCCACGGCAACCACCTACGCGACGAGCATCCTCACCCTCTTCGACGAAGCGCTGGCGTTTCACGGCCTACGGCGCTGACTGATTCTCGGCGTGTGTCCTGGACGGAGCGGAGCCGGGTCTCCGGACTGTGGCCGGTCCTCGCGACAGGTCGCCGCGCTTGACGTTGATCACGCGTCACGTCGCTATCCTGGCGTGATCGTCTCGTTTTGCGATTCCGCCACGGAAACCCTCGCCAGGCGACGGCTGGCCACACGGTTTGCGGGGATCGCGCGGGTGGCTCGCCGCAGGCTCCTCCAGCTCGAGCTGGCCACCCGACTCGCGGCCATGCCGCGTCTTCGGCCTGTCGAATGGTCATTGGCTTCGCGCGCAAGTCACCCACGATACAAAGATCGCTCACCACAAACTGGCTGACGAACTCGAGAAGGTCAAGAGGGCACACATACGTCGCCGTACTTGTGCATCGAAAGACCGAGGACACGCAGGAAGAATCACGCTGGAAGGACTCCCCTCCCGGAGTGACTTCCCCCGAGCGCCAGTCCCTCCGCGGGCCCGGGGGCTCGCCGCCACCAGGTCAGCACCGTCAGCACCTGCTCCTCACCAGATCGCCAGCAACGCCGTCCGCACCTCCGCGATCTGGGCCGCCGTGATCACCGTCGTCCGGGCGGTGATCGTCGTCGCGCTCCATGTCGGTGGCGTCCTGCCCGCCGCCGTGTACACCGCCGCCAGCGCCGCTCTGAGCTCGGTGAGGTGTGCCGCTTTCACGAGTGTCGTGCCGGCGGTCAGCGTCGCGTCCGTCCACACGAACGTGCTCAGCCCGAACCGCGCGCGCAGCACGTCGATCTGTTGGCGCAGCTCGGTGACGTGCCCCGTCTTCACGGGCGTGACCCTGGGCTGCAACGGGTCGTCGGTGAACGTCGGCAGCGGGCCCAGCGTGATCGAGGCCCCCTGGTAGGTCGTGGCTACGACGTTGGCCACCGTGTCGGACACCTCCCGGACGATCGGGTCGTCGCCGAAGCCGATGGCGGTCGTCGCCGTTCCGCTACCCGCCGCCGCCTGGAAGGTCAGCAGCACGAGCGGATACGCCCCCGCCGGCATGCTCAATCCGGACGACAGGGCCAGCGCGATTCCCACCCGTCCGCTTCCGGCAGCCAGCGCATTCACGTTCGACGTCGCCGTTGCCACGTTGCTCCCGAGGGCCGCAGAGATGAACGTCAGCCGCGTGGGGTCGAACGTCACGCTGAAGCCCACTGCGTTCTCGATGCCCTGCGCCTGGAGCATCACCGGCACCACCGCCGACCGTCCCCACCCCGCGGCCATCGCGGGCACCGCGATCACCGTCGGGCCCGCCCCTTCACGCGGACGTGCGGCCTCCGGCGTCGGTCTGGCAGACGCCGCCTGGCCCGCTGCCGCCGTCGGCCCCCCGGCCGGCGTTTGCGGATCGAGCCCGGCCACGTACCGGCCCGCCTGCACCCAGTCCGTGGCTGTCAGGCGCCCGTCCCCCGACGTCGCCCTCGGCGCGGTGTCCGCCCGCTGGTACTCGCTCCCCGCCGCCGCCGTGTCGAGTCCGGCCACGAAACGGCCCGCCTGGACCCAGTCGGTCACCGTCAGCGTGCCGCTGCCCGACGGCCGCGGCGCGACGTCGCCCTCGTACCCGCGAGTCGGCGTCACCGTGCCAGGGGCCCACGACGCGCCCAGCACGTTGGCGAGCGCACCAGACACCTCTCGTGCGACCGGGTCATCACCAAAGCCGACCGCTGTCGCCGTCGAGCCCGCTCCGGCCGCTACGATGAGCGGCACGGTCAGCATCCGGCACGTCCCCGCCGCGAACGTCTGGCCGGCTGACAGCGCCAACACGATCCCCAGCCTGCCACTGGCGGCTTGTGTCGCGTTGACGTTCACCGAGGCACCCGCCGCGCACGTCCCCAGGGTCACCGCTGGCGTCGGGTTCGGAGACGGGTAGCCGAGCACCGCCGGATCGAACGTCAGCGTGAACCCGACGGCATTCTCGTCGCCCTGCGATACGAGCTCGACCGGCAGGTTCACCGTCGTTCCCACCATGCCCGTCATCGAGACGATGCGCACGACGCGCGCCGAGGGCGCCGTGTAGGTGAAACCGTTCGGCAGCGTACCGCTCTGGCTGTCCGGATTTGTCACGACGACGGCCACCGGCCCTTCGGCGTGTGGCCCGGTCGTTGCCGTGATCGACGCGGCGTTGACGACCGTCACGCTGGTCGCCGCCACGCCCCCGATCGTGACCGTCGCTCCGTTCACGAAGCCAGTCCCCGCGATCGCCACCGCCGTGCCGCCCAGCGTGCTGCCGTTGCTCGGCCCGATGGACGCCACGGTGACCGAACTCGGTGCCGCGACGCCCGTCCCCGTCAGGTTGAGGATGTACGGAGTCCTGTCCGCGTCGCTGTTTGCTATCGCGATCTGCGCGGACTTGGCGCCCACCGACGTCGGCCGGAACCGCACGGTGAACGTGGTCGTCCCCGCTTCCGCCACCGGCGACACGGGCTGCGCCACGACGGCGAACTGATCCGCGTTGGCCCCGGTGGTGCTCAGCGGCAGTCCGGTGAGGATCAGCCCTCCGACTCCCGTGTTGCCGATCATGAACACGACGTCGGTGTCCGTGTTCACCGTTCTCGACCCAATGGGGTGCGTCCCGCCACTGGCCAGCGGTGTCCCCGCCTGCGCGAGCGTGATCACGGGTACCGCGTCGGCCAACTGCCCCACGATCCCAGAAACCGCCCCGCCGGCTGTCACCAGCAAGTGCGTCGCCGCCGCGAACGTCGCGCTGGCCGAGTACCACTCCGGCAGGTACGCCGTGTTTGGCGTGCCGAAGTACAGCGCGTACTCGCCAGGGAGGATCCCCGTCATGGAGAAGGCTCCGGTGCCCGCGGCCGACGTGATCCAAGACCGAGGGAAGGTGCCGTCGAGCACGGAATACAGCTTGACGCTCGCGCTGATCCCGAAGCCCCGCAAGTCGCGGACGTTGCCCGAGATGGTGCCGCCGCTCCCCAATTGGAAATCGATCCCGCTGAGCGTCACGCCGGATTGCGTCGGCAGCGTGGTAGCGGTTCCCACCGAAGGCTTGTCCTGGTAGAACTCGGTCGCATATACCGACTTGGCGGCCCGCAGCACCGCTCCGCCGACCGGAACGCCTTGCAGCGTGTAGTTGCCGGCAGCGTCCGTGCGCACGAAGCTGAATGCATTGCCTCCCAGATCGTAGCTCTGGATTGTCGCAGCGTTCAGCGGTCCCCCGGACAGGTTCGTGACACGACCGCTCACGATCGCCCCGACGTCCATCGTGATCGTGCCGAGGTTCAGCGTGACGCCAGCGGGCAGGCTCACAGCGTCCGCGTCCGCCGCCAGCGTCCTGTCATGGTAGTACTCATCGACGACGTTGATCGTCCACGTGGTCGAGTTGTACTGGTCCCGGCCGGTGAAGAACAGGTTGTACGAGCCGGGAGCCCTGGCGATCGAGAAGGTTCCGTCGGGGTTGGTCAACCCGATCGGGAAGCTGACGTTCCAGTCCAGTGGGAGGGGCTGCATCCGCACGGACACGCCGCCGATGCCCTGCCCGCTTCCGTCCGCCACCCGTCCGCTGACGTACCCCAGGCCGAACCCGGTGCCCGTCTCGAGGGTCACGGCATAGTGCGCCATTCCGGTGCCGTCCGCGTAGTCGGTCGTCGAGTAGCCGACGTTGATGTAGTACCACCCGGATGCCACATTGTGCAGGTAGAGCGTCTCGTTGTCCGAGCCACTTATTGCGACGGTCAGAGGCCTGAGGCTGCCGTCCAGCACCTCGAAGTCGATGTCGCTGCGCCAGCCGGCCGGCCGTGGCGTGGGGTAATCGGAGAGCACCCGCACGTTCACCCGCAGGTCCTGCCCCGCGGAGGCCGGCGGAACGTAGAACTTGTACCAGTCGATGGCCGTCTCGCTCTCGAAGAGCAGCGTGGCGGTGGTTCCCATCGGCAGCACGGCAGCCGTCGCGGAGGAGTCATTCGGCTCGGTGGTGTCTCCGATGACCGTGAACGCGGCATCGCACACGTCGAAGACCGCCGGATTCGAGACGTCGCTGATCCGCAGCAGGTACTGTGTGCCTGGCGCGCCGCCGACGTACGTCTCGAACGTCCCGGTATTCGGCGTCGAGGACACGATGTTCGACCAGCTCGTCCCGCCGTTCGTCGACACCTCGATCCTCACGTTGGCGACGTAGCCGGTCGACGACCACCGGATGGCGACCCTGCTGGTCAGGAGCAGGTTCTCGCCGCCGTTGGGCCACGTGACCGTGATCGTCGGCGTGGCGCCCGCCGTGACGACGATCGGCACCGACTTGGCCGCCGCCCGGTAGTTCACCGTGTCGGTTGGCGTGAACACGACGGACAGCGACGAGGTCCCCGGCGGCAGGACGGTTCCGGACGCCGGCGTGTAGGTGAACGTTCCCGGGATGCCGGCCGTCGCGTTCAACTGCGTCGGCCCGATCGGGGTGCCGTACGCGATCGAGGACGGGTTCGGCCACGTGATGGTGTTCGGCGCCGTGTCGACCGCCACGACGTAGAACCGGCTGGCGCTGCAACCCTGGCTGTCCACCGCGCCGACGACGAACCAGTAGGATCCCAGTTGCGTGACGGTTCCCGTCAGCGCGCCGGTCGTCGGGTCGAGGCTCAGGCCCGGCGGCATCGTGCCACGCGCGACGCGGAATCCGTTGGTGGTCACCGATCCGGGATTGGGGGTCCCAGGTCCCCAACCGTCCACCTCGGCGGCGGAGAAGCCGTAGGGCTGCGCCCCGCCACTGGCGGCGATGGTGGCCGAGTAGGGCACACCGAGCGTGGGGTTGCCGAGCGCGGCCGGCCCAACCGCCAGCGTGCCGCACCGCGCGAGCGAGAAATCCACGCCCGTCGCGCGGGATCCGGACGGCACCGTGATCGCGTCGCCGCTTGTGGCCTGGCACGTGCCACCCGGGCAGGCCTTGCCGCTGTACTGCTGCATCGCGAATCCCGAGATGGGATTGGTCCGCGCGTAGTACGTGCCGGGCGTCACCGCCTGGTTCGACACGTATCGCCCGGTGGCGTCCGAGCGGGCATTGCCTACCACGCCGCCACTCGGATCGAGGATGAACACCTCGATCCCCCCGACGCCGGCCTGACTCGTGGCGTCGACGACGCGTCCCTCGACGCGAGAACCCGGCTGCAGCGCGAAGTTGACGTTCCCGGTCGTCGCGCCCGCCGTGACCGCCACTGTCGAGGCGCTGGCCAGGCACGGCCAGAACGGGCAGACCACGCCGCTCGAGGCCTGGTTCTGGTAGCCGAGCATGTTGTCCGTGTAGACGTAGTAGTTCCCGGTTGGCAGTCCCCTCAGGACGTACAGGCCATCGGGTCCTGTGGTTGCCACGAGCAGTCGCCTGCCCGTCGAGTCCGCCAGGCGCACGATTACCTCGCCGAGTGGCGCAGACGTGGCCGCGTCCGTGACGGTGCCCGACACGGTACCGCCGGCAGCGAGCGTGAAGTCGACGCCGCCGCGGACTACCCCGGCCGCGAGGGGAACCGGCGTGCCGGCCGTAGCGTCCCCGTAGAGGTGCGAGACGCCGTCGTACCGCTGGTTCATGTATCCCACATTGGGCGCGCGCGACGTGACCACGTAGTAGGTGTCCGCCGCCAGCCCGCGGATCGAATACGCTCCGGAGATGTCCGACCAGCCGTACGCGGTGGAGTCACCGTGCGTGGTGATCACGAAGGGCAGCACGTCCGGAACCGGAGCGCCCGAGGTGTTCCTGATGGTTCCCGTGATCGTCGCGCCGGCCACGAGTGGGAAGTCCACGTTCGTGCTCGAGCCGCCTTCCGACACGACGACCGCCGTGCCCGTCGTGGGATCGCAGTAGCCCATGATGCAGATCGGGCCGCCGAAGATCTGATCGACGAATCCGGCCTGGTTGTACGTCGTGAGGTAGTAGGTCCCGCCAGGCAGGCCGGCGAAGCTGTACGTGCCGGCCCCGCCGGTCCACGCCGTCGTGACCGTCGCGCCGTTCGACGCGAACAGCGTCACCGTCACCTCCGAGAGCGGCGAGCCTCCGCCCGTGACCGTTCCGCTGATCGTCGCGCCGGCGCGCGTGAAGTTGAAGTTGGCCACGGTCGATCCGCCGGCCGTTACGGTGATCGGCGTCCCGTCGGTCACCTTGCACGACGCCCCCGGGCACGCCACGCCGTTGTAGACGATGTCGCCGAAGCCGGAGTTCGAGGCGCGCGCGAAGTAGGTGCCGGCTGGTAGGCCGTTGATGAAGTAATAGCCGGACCCGTTCGTTTTCGGCGCGGCCACCTGCACGCCGGCCGCGTTGAAGACTCGCACCGTCGCGTTGCGGGCCGGGACGCCGCCGGTCGTCACCAGACCCGTGATCCGGCCGCCTGGTGTCAGCGCGAAGTCCACGTTGCTCGCACCCTGGGCCGTCACCTGGATGCCGTTGCCCAACGGAATGACACACGCGCCGCCCGGGCACGGCTTGCCGCTGTATAGTTGCTCGACGAAGCCGGGGCCAGCCGCGTTCGTCGTGCGGGCGTAGTAGGTGCCCGGCGTCAGGCCCGCCACGGAGTACACGCCGGACGCGTTCGTCGTGCTGCCGGCGATGGTGTAACCGGACGCGCCGTAGACCGTGACGGTCACGTTTGCCACCGGGTTGATCCCGTCGGTGACGTGTCCGCTGAGGCTGACGCCGTGCGCGAGGATGAAGTTGATCCCCGGCGTCGTCTGTCCCTGGGTCACGGGTACCGACGTGCCCGACAGGTAGGTGCAGCTGGCGCACGAGAGGCCGTTGTAGAGTTCGGTGACGTAGCCGTCGGCCGCCACGCCCGTCGCCCTGACGACGTACAGGCCGGCGGGCAGGCCGTTGATGGTGTACATCCCCTGCGCGTCGGTGACGACGCCGGGATACGTCCCGAACCCGCTCCTCGTGACTGCCGTCACCGTCACGCCCGCAACGGGCGCCGTACCGTTGGTGACCGTTCCGCTGATCGCACCGCCCCGCGACAGCGAGAAGTTGATGCCCGAGAGCGTCTGCCCGGCCGCCACAGTTACGGACGTGCCAGCCGACGTGTCGCATCCGACGCCGCCACAGTTGACGCCGTTGTACGTCTGTTCGAGGTAGCCTGACGGCGAGGCAGCCGTCTGCACGAAGTACGTGCCTGGTGGCAGGCCGTTGAAGCCGAACCCGCCCGCCGTGTCCGTCGTCCTGCTGAGCAGGAAGCGAGAGCCGGTCGAGTACAAGTCGATCTCGATGCCGTTCACCGGGTTGCCGCCCGCCGTGACCGCGCCAGTGATGGTGGCGCCCTGCGTCAACGCGAAGTCGATGCCGGCCATCGTCTGTCCGGCCGTGACGACGATTGGCGTCCCGGACACCACCGGGCAGCCATAACAGGTCAGGCCGTTGTAGATCTGGTTGGCGAATCCCTGCGCCGGTCCCGAGGTTGTCTGCGCGTAGTAGCTGCCTGTCGGCAGGCCGCTCACGCTGTAGGTGCCGGACGGCGTGGTGTTGGTGGACCAGACCGGCTGGCCGTTGGCATCGAGGATCTGCACGGACACGCCCGAGAGCGGGGCGGCGTTGCCGGTGACCGTGCCCGAGATCGTCCCGCCGCGCGACAGCGCGAAATTGACCGTCGATGTCGCGCCCACCGTCACGCTCACGGGAGTGCCCAGCGTGGCGGCGCAGGTGCCGCCGGGGCAGGTCAGGCCGCTGTAGAGTTGGTCGATGTATCCCATCCCCGCGGCCGTGCCGGTCTTGACGTAGTAGGTGCCTCCCGCCACGCCCGTGAACGCGTACGCGCCGGACGGGCTGGTATTGGTGTTGCCCAGTTGGTTGTTGCTGGCGTCGAACACGCGCACGGAGAGGCCGGCCACCGGCGCCGACGTGCCGGCATCGGTGATCGTGCCGGACACGGTGCCGCCGAGCGCGAGGGCGAAGTCGATCCCCGTCGTTGGAGCGCCGGCCGTCACGTTGACCGCCGTGCCGGTGTTGGTCGTGCAATTCCCGAGCGGGCACGGCAGGCCGTTGTAGAGCATGTCGATGTAGCCGAGGCCGTTCTGGGTCCGCACGTAGACCTGCCCCGGCGGCAGGCCGACGACCGTGTACACGCCGGAGGCGTCGGTGGTTCCATTCCCGATCTGGGCGTTGGACGAGTTGAAGGCACGGACGATGGCGTTGGCCAGCTTCGCGCCGTTGGCGGCGGCGCTCACCGTGCCCGTCACGCTGCCCGCCGCCGCCAGGGAGAAGTTGATGCCCCCTGTCGTCACGCCCTGCGTCACCGCGATGCCCGTGCCCGTGTTCGCCGTGCAATTCTCGGTGGGGCACGAGATGTTGTTGTAGAGCTGTCCGACATACGCCGGCGTGTTCGCGGTGCGCGCGTAGTAGGTGCCGGTCGCGAGTCCGCCCGCGGTGTACACGCCCGACGCGTTGGTGGTGACGCTGGCCACCTGCGCGTTGGACGTGGTGTAGATGCGCACGGTCGCGCTGGCGATCGGCGCGCCGCCAACCGCCGCGGTCACCGTGCCGCCGATCGACCCGCCCGCCGGCAGCGCCAGGTTGATGCCCGACACGGTCTGCGGGGCGTTCACCGCGACCCCGGTGCCGGTCGTCGCGGTGCACGCGCCGCCCGTGCACGGGATGTTGTTGTAGAGGATGTCCACCAGGCCCAGCGGGTTCGACGATCGCACGTAGTACGTGCCCGACGGCAGGCCCGTCGCCGTGTAGACCCCGGACGCGTTCGTCGTGACCGTCTTCACGTTGGCGTTGGTCGTGTTGAAGACGCGCACGTTGGTGAAGGCAATCGGCGCGCCGCCGGCGGCGTAGCTGACCGTGCCGGTGATCGTCCCGCCCGGATCGAGGGCGAAGTCGATGCCGCTCGTCGCCAGGCCCTGCGTCGCGGCTACCGGGGTCCCCGTCGTCACCGAACAACTGAGGCAGGTGATGTTGTTGTACAGCTTGTCCACGTACGAGCCGTTCGTGTTCGTCCTGACGTAGTACGACCCGGTCGGCAGCCCGTACGCCGTGTAGGCGCCCGTCGCGTCAGCGTTCGTGCTCCAGCCGAGCCCGTTGCCGCTGCTGTTGAAGACCGTGACCCAAGCGCCGGGGATGGCCGCCCCCAGGTTGTCGGCGATGCGCCCCGCGATCTGTCCGCCCCGCACGAGGGCGAAGTCGATGTTGGGAGTGACCTGGCCGTTCATCACCGCGACGCCCGTCCCCGCCTGCGTCGGGTTGCAGTTCGGGCACTGGATGTTGTTGTAGACCTGCCGGATGTAGGGCACGACGTTGTCCGTCTGGAGGTAGTACGTGCCGGTTGGGACCGTGGGCGAGGTGTACTCGCCGTTCGCATTCAGCCCGGAACTGCCCTGCCACTGGTTCGCGGTGTTGAAGATCGACACCGATCCGTTCGACACTGGCAGGCCCGTTCCCGCGTCGGTCACCCGGCCGGAAACGCGCCCTCCCGCCGACAGCGAGAAGTTGATGCCGCCCGTCACCGCGCCGAGCGTGACCGGGACCGGCGTGCCGCTCGTGACGTTGGTGCCGAACGGCAGATCGTTGTAGAGCTTGTTGACGAAGAAGTGCGATCCGTTCGTGCGGACGAAGTACGTGCCCGCCGGCAGGCCGAACGTGATGTAGTTGCCCGTCGAATCGGGCGGGGTCACGCGTCCGAAGCAGTTCCCCGTGGGGGAGCAGATCTCCACGCTCACGCCCGGCGCGCCGGTGCCATCAGCCGCGTTCGTCATCCGGCCGCTGATCTGCCCGCCCACCACCAGTGCGAAGTCGATGCCTCCGGTGGTCTGCCCCTGCGACACGATCACGGGGGTCGTCGTCGTGATCGCGCACCCGAGGCAGATCTGGTTCAGGTACGCCGTCTGGATGTAGGCGCCGAACGGGTCGGTCCGGACGTAGTACGTGCCCGCCGACAGCCCGGTCGAGACGTAGTTGCCGCTGGCGTCCGTCGACATGCCGCCCGCGTACGCGCCCGACGCATCGAAGAAGCTCACGCCGAGCCCCGAGAGCGGCGTGCCAGAAGAGGCCGCGGTCGCGCGGCCGGAGATCGCGCCACCCGCCGCCAGGGCGAAGTCGATCCCGTTGGTCGCAACCCCTGCCACGACCGTGATCGGCGTGCCGCTCGTCACGTTCCGGGGCCCTGACAGGCCGTTGTAGACCTGGTTGATGTATCGGCGCCGGTTGTCCGTCCCCGCGTAGTACGTGCCGGACGGCAAGCCGAACGACGTGCTGTAGTTCCCGGAGGCGTCGGGGCTTGCGCCGCCGAGGTGACGTCCCGTCGCGTCGTGGACGTTGACCCAGATGTCGTTGCCGGAGATCGCAAGGCCGGTTCCCGCGTCGGTCAGGCGCCCGGCGATCCGGCCGCCCGCGTTCAGCGCGAAGTTGATCCCGCCCGTCGTCGCGCCCACCGTCACCGCGACGGTCGTGCCCGTCGTCGCCGCGCAGTTGAGGCAGACGACGTTGTTGTAGGCCTGGTTGATGTAGCCGAGCGAATTGTTCGTGATGACGTGGTAGTTGCCGGCCGGAAGCCCGGACAGCGTGTAGTAGCCGGCCGGGTCCGTCCCAATCCCGGCCATCCAGCGCCCGCTCGGGTCGTATGCCGTGACACCGACCGACAGGCCGTTGCCATTGGCGGCGTCCGTGATGCGGCCCGCGATGCGGCCACCGGCGTCGAGCGCGAAGTCGATCCCCGTCGTCGTTGCGGTGCCAGCGACGACGATGGGCGTCCCCGAGGTGATCGGCGTCCAGGCCGGCAGGTTGTTGTAGACCTCGTTGATGTGGGTGTCGTTGCTGTTGCTGCGGGCGTAGTAGGTCCCAGGGGGCAACCCGAACGATGAGATGTAGTTGCCCGACGCGTCAGGCCAGTTGCTGCTTCCAAGGAATGTCCCGTTGGTGTCGATGATATCCACCCAGACGTTGCTCGTCAGCGGCAGCCCCGAGCCCGAGTCGGTGAACCGGCCGCTGATGCGGCCGCCGGCGGCCAGGGCGAAGTCGATGTTCGGCGTCGTGGCCCCTGCGGAGACGACGACTGGCTGCCCCGTGGTGACGTTGGCCCAGGAAGGCGCGTTGTTGTAGAGCTGATTGATGTACCCGAGCTGGTTGTTCGAGCGGACGTAGTAGGTTCCCGGCGGCAGGGCGGGGCTGAGGTAGTACCCGTTCACATCCACCCCGCCGCTGCCGTTGACCATCTGCCCGCTGGCGTCGAAGATCTCGAGCCCGACGCCGCTCGCGATCGGCACTCCGCTCGTCGCGCCGGTGAACCGGCCGCCGATCTGCCCGCCTGGAGCCAGCCTGAACACGATGTCCGTGACGCCGGCCGAGGTGACCGTGATCGGTGCCCCGCGGCTCCATTCCCACGGGCGGACGGTGATCGCGTCATACAGCTGATCGACGTAGCCGAGAGCGTTGCTTGTTCGGGCGTAGTACGTTCCTGGCGCCAGGTTGCCGGCGAGGAAGGCGCCGCCCGCGTCCGTCACCGGGCTCGCCACCTGGCTGCCGGTCGCGTCCATGATCTGCACCGTCACATTGGCGATCGGCGCCAGCGCGCCGGTCGTCACGTGGCCGGTGATCGATCCGTTGTCCCTGGCCCCTGGGCCGGCCGCCAATGGGCCGGCGGCGGCCATGAGGAGCATCGCTGCGGCGGCGAGAACCCGGATCGACTGGTGGCGAAGGGGATTGAGGATCATGGCTGGGAACTCCGTCACTCGAGATGGACCTGGGGATGAGACGCCGCGTGTGCAACAAATGAGGGATGCCCGCAGCGTGCCGGAGGGATGTCGAAAGCGAAACGGGTGGTGACCCCGAAGCGCGGACGGACGACCGGGCGGGAGAGCGCTCATGGACATCCGAGCACCCGCACGATGCGCAGTTGATTGGCCGAGGGGGCAGAATCGATCGGACTTACACAGTACGGTGTGAACGTAGCCCCGTGTCGAGCTAGCGTCAAGGGGAAAGTGGACGGGCGAGGGGCAGAACTGAAGCCGATGCCCGATCGATGATCACCTGCCGCGGTGCTGTCGGGCGGCCAGCTGGGCGCCCACAAGATCGATGTCATCGGAGCCGGCTTCGTCGTGCCGCGGTGGCTCGTCGGTGTCGCCGACGCGATCACTCACGCCGTCGAGGTTGACGGTCCGGGTCTCGGTATACGTCGGCGTCACCACTTGGCGGCGCACGCCGGGATCGACAAGAGGGCCAGCCCCGGTCCTGTCGGTGGCACGGGCCATCTCATGCGGAGTTTGCCGTTGTCCGCCCCTTGACGCCGCGCTATCCTGATCCGGGTTCTCCCGACAAGACGAGAGGTTGCCTGGCGCCGGCGCGCACGCGCGTGCCGGGCCGGGCCGTGGATGCGTGTCGCTTCACGCAGGATGGAACTTCGCGATCCGGCTGCGGCCGGACGAGGGAGGCACAATGCTGGACCAGGCACAGGTCGACGACCTCAGATCGCACCTCCGGGGCGAGGTCATCGCCCGCGGCGAGGCGGGATACGACGCGGCGCGCCGCGTGTACAACGCCATGATCGACCGCTATCCCGCGGTCGTCGCACGGTGCGCGGATGTCGCGGACGTCAGAGAAGCCGTCCGCTTCGGCCGCGAGCACGACCTGCTCGTGGCCGTCAGGGGCGGCGGGCACAACGGCGGCGGCCTTGGCACGTGTGACGGCGGCATCGTCATCGACCTGTCACGGATGCGCGGCGTGCGGGTCGATCCCGAGGCCCGCACGGTCCGCGTGGACGGCGGCTGCACCTGGGGTGACGTGGACCACGCCACGCACGCCTTCGGGATGGCCGCTCCGGCCGGGATCATCTCCACCACCGGCGTGGCGGGCCTCACGCTCGGCGGCGGCATCGGCCACCTCACCAGGCGGTGCGGCCTCACCATCGACAACCTGCTCGAGGCCGACGTGGTGCTGGCCGACGGCCGCATCGTCACGGCGAGCGCCGCCAGGAACGACGATCTCTACTGGGCCATCCGCGGCGGGGGCGGCAACTTCGGCGTCGTGACGTCGTTCCTGTTCCGCCTGCACGAGGTCGCGATCGTCACGGCGGGCCCGATGGTCTGGCCGATGGAACAGGCCGCCGAAGTGATGCAGTTCTACCGCGAGTTCATCGTCAAGGCCCCGGAGGAACTGAACGGGTTCCTCGCCTTGATGACCGTCCCGCCCGCGCCGCCCTTCCCGGCCGAGCTGCACATGAAGAAGATGTGCGCCATCGTCTGGTGCCACTCCGGGCCCGCGGCGAAGGTGGAGGACGCGCTGCGTCCCGTCCGCGCGTTCTCGCGGCCGGCGTTCGAGTTCCTGGGGCAGATGCCGTACCCGAGGGTCCAGAGCATGTTCGACGGCCTGTATCCGCCGGGGCTCCAGTGGTACTGGAAGGCCGACTTCGTCACGACACTCGGCGACAAGGCGATTGCCGCGCACGTCGAGCACGGGGCCAACCTTCCGACGATGCACTCGACGATGCACCTGTATCCGATTGACGGGGCGGCGCACCGCGTGAGCCGCACGGCGACGCCGTTCGCCTACCGCGACGCGAACTGGGCGGAGGTGATCGTCGGCGTGGATCCGAGCCCGGCGAACCGCGATCGGATCGTGTCGTGGGCGAGGGCGTACTGGGACGCGACGCATCCGTTCGGCGCCGGGGGCGCGTACGTGAACTTCATGATGGAGGAGGACCAGGACCGGGTGCGCGCGTCGTATGGCGAGAACTACGACCGCCTGGTGCGGATCAAGGCGAAGTACGACCCGGCGAACTTCTTCAGGGTGAACCAGAACATCAGGCCGGCGGCCGCGCACGCGGCGGGGGCGTGAGCAGGGGAGCCCCGCGCGAGTACCTGGACCATCACCCGGCCGCGCTCCTTCACGCGCACCCTCGGCGCCTTCAGTGTGAGGAGCGGGGTAGTCCGGCACCAGCCGCTCGGCCAGCCTTGGCGGCCCGGTGCTACAATGCCTGCGATGCGCGCCTCGACCGCGTCGTCGCGGTCGCGGCGCTGCCGCCCTCGACCATCCTCATATCGGCGCCCTCCCCGCGCCGGCTCGCGACGCCGCCGGGCGCGGTGATGGGCACGGATCGTCACCGCATTCACCAACTGGGAGGCAATTCGATGGTCAGGAACATGGGACTCGCGGACCGCGTGATCCGAGTGCTGCTGGCGATCGTCGTCGCCATTCTCTACGTCACGGGCACGATCTCCGGCACCGCGGCGGCGATCCTCGGCCTCATCGCCGTGGTGTTCGTCGTGACCAGTGCGATGGGCTTCTGCCCGGCGTACCTCCCGTTCAAGATCACCACCGCCGGGAAGAAGTGACGGCGGCGCGACCGGCGCGAGCGGGCCCACCCCGTACGCCTTGACGCGCGCGGCGGCGACGCCGTGCTTGCCGGTGAACTCGGCCGAGACCTCGATCCAGAATTCCTTCCCGTCCCTCGTCAGGCGGAGCGTGGACTTGCCCTTCTCGCTGAGCACCACCGTGCCGCCCAGCTTGGTGACGGCCGCCTCGAAGTTGCGCTGGATCTGCAGCTCTCTCGGCGTGGAGTCACGCTTCGCCTGCGGATAGTAGTTGATCCGCCAGAAGCGCCTTTCCACCCGCTCGGTCTTGCCCTTTCCGACCGTGAAGGCAAAGGCGTCGAACTCCTTCTGGGCGCAACTGTGAATCCAGTAGCCCGGCATCCGGTTGAAGAGCGGGTGGCCCTTGCAGGCCGGATCGTCCTTCTGCTGTGCCGCCGCGAGGCCCGGGGCCAGGACGAAGACGCCCACGCCCACGCCCGATAGCGACATTCGGACGAATCTACGCGTGGTTCCCTTCCTGAGGATGCCGGGGGTCCGTTTCCGACTCGGCCCGGCGCGGCACACGCACCGCTCACGGCCGGGAGATGATGAGAGCAGGTTATGCCACTTCGGCCATCGTCCGCGGGCTGAGAACGGGGCGGCCGGCCCGAGCGGGGAGGCGCCTCCGACCGGGTCGATTCCTCCAGGATCTGGCACGACGCCGGCCGGGGCCGCTATGATGGACCCTGTCGTCACGTCAGCCACCCGGTTGCCGAGGCCCGGCCTTGGCGCCACGCTCAGGAAGAAGGAGTGCTCATGAAGAGGATCCTGTTCGCGACATCGGCGGCGCTCGCCCTCGCGGGGGCGGTTGCTCTCGCCCAGCAAGCCGCCGCACCCGCGCCCGCGCCGGCGCCCATGCCGGCCAGCCCCCGCGGCACGGCCGCCACGCAGGTCGGCGGCAAGTGGGTGGTCGAGAAGCCCGGCACCGAGCCGCGGTATCGCGAGGGCAAGTGGATCGTGGTGGACTACGGCCGGCCGATCCTGCGCGGCCGCGCGGACATCTTCGGCACGGCGGCCGACTACGGCAAGAAGGTGAATGCCGGCGCGCCGGTCTGGCGTGCGGGCGCGAACCAGACGACGCGCATCAAGACCGAGGTGCCGATCGTCCTTGCCGGCAAGACCGTGGCGGCGGGCGAGTACAGCCTGTTCGTCGAGTTGAAACCGGGCGCCTGGACGCTCGTCCTCTCGACGCAGGGATTCCAGCGGAAGTACGACCCCGCCAACAAGACCGAGACCTGGGGAGCGGAGAACTACGATCCCAAGTTCGACGTCGTCCGCGTGCCGATGAAGACGACGACCGGCGCGCAGAGCGTCGATCAGTTCACCATCGGCTTCACCGACATGACGCCGCAGGGCGGCACGCTGTCGATGTCGTGGGAGAAGACCGCGGCGGCCGTGGCGTTCACCGTCGGGTCGTAGGGGAGAGGGGCGCCGGGCCGATCCGCCCGGCTACCAGACTGCCAGCACCGCGGCCCGCAGCTCTGCGATGTCCACCGCGGTGACGACCGTGGCGCCGCCCGTCACGGCGGCGTGCGTGTAGGTCGGCGGCGGGTGACTCGCCGCCGAGTACACGGCGTTCAATGCCGTCCGCAATTCCGTCACGTGCGCCGCCTTGACCGCCGTGCCCCCCGCGACGAGCGCGGCATCGGTCCAGGCGAATGCGCCCAGCGGGGCCCGCGCTCGCAGCGCATCGATGGCCTGGCGCAGTTCGGCGATGTGCGCGCCCTTCACCGTCGTCGATCCCGCCGTCAGCGGATCGTCGGTGAACGTCGGGGCGCCCGGCGAGTTCGCGACGACGATGGTCACGGCCCTGGTGGCGCTCGAGTAGCTGGCCGTGTCGGTGGGCGTGAACATCGTCAGCAGCGTGTGCGTGCCCACCGTGAGCACCGTTCCCGCCGCCGGCGCGTACACGAACGTGCCGGCCACGGCGGATCCGCCGCTGCTCGCGGTCGCATTCAGTTGTGTCGCCGAGAGCGCCGTCCCGTAGACAATCGCCGAGGGCGGCGCCCAGGCGATCGTCGGCCTCGGGGGCAGGACCAGGGCGAACGCGCCGCTACCGGATGTTCCCGCATAGAGCGTGGTCGGCGTCGCCGGAGCGATCGCCAGGGCACGAACATCGGCATTGGTCAGGCCGGCGTTCGCCGCGCTCCAGGTTCCGCCGCCGTTCGTGCTCTTGAACACCCCGCCGTTGAAGGCCGCCGCAATGAGGGTGGTCGGCCCCAGCGGGTCGATCGCGAGGGCTCGAACGAAGAGATTGGTCAGGCCGGAGTTGACCGCGCTCCAGGCCCCGCCGCCGTTGGTGGTCTTGAACACGCCGCCATTGGTCCCCGCATAGACGGTGGCCGGCGTGACCGGGTCGATCGCCAGCGTGAAAATTGAGGTGTTGGTCATGCCCGTGCTGGCGGCGTTCCACGTTGCGCCGCCGTCCGTGCTCTTGACCAGGTTGCCGCTCGTCGCCACGTAGATCGTGGCCGGCGTGACCGGATCGATCGCGAGGGCGGACACCCAGAGGGTGGTCGGGCCGGTATTGAGAGCGCCCCAGTTCGCCCCGCCATTCGTGGTCTTGTACACGCCGCCGCTCGACGGGGCCGCATAGAGGGTGGCCGGCGTCGCCGGATCGATCGCCAGGTACTTGATCTGGGAATTGGGCAGGCCGGTTCTGGCGGCGCTCCACGTGGCCCCGCCGTCCGTGCTCTTGCGCACGCTGTCGAAGGTCGTCCCGACATAGAGGGTGGCCGGCGTCGCCGGGTCAATTGCCAGGGCGTTGACCGACTGACTGGCCGGGCCCGTGTTGAGCGCGCTCCAGTTCGCTCCGGCGTCCGCGCTCTTGAACACGGCGCCCCACCCCCCCGCCGGGTCCGTCCTCACCGCATACAGGAGGCCCGGCGTCGATGGATCGATCGACACACCCGACACCACGCTGGCGGTCAGGCCGGCGGTGACGGCGCTCCACGTCCCGCCGCCGTTCGTGCTCTTGAACACGCCGTCGTGGGCCGTCCCCGCATAGAGCGTGGTTGGCGTCGTCGGATCGATCGCCAGGGAGAGGACGTCGGTGTCGGTCAGGCCGGTGTTGACCGCGGTCCATGCTCCGCCGCCGTTCGTGCTCGTGAACACGCCGCGGTCGCGCGTTCCCGCGTAGAGCGTCGCCGGCGTCGTCGGATCGATCGCCAGGGTCTGAACGGCGTAGAACGGCGTCAGGCCGGTGCTGGCCGCGGCCCAGGTTCCCCCGGCGTTCGTGGTCTTGTACACCTGTCCGGCAGACGTCCCCGCATAGACCGTGGCCGGCGTGGCCGAGTCGATGGCCAGCGCCGAGACAGAGGTAGCGACCAGGCCAGTGCCGGCCGCGCTCCACGTTCCCCCACCGTTCGTGCTCGTGAACACGCCGCCGCCAAGCGTCGCCGCATAGAGCGTAGCCGGCGTCGCCGGGTCGATCGCCAGCGCGTAGGCGTAGGGATTCACTGGCAGGCCGGTGTTGATCGCGCCCCACTGCCCCCCGCCGTTCGTGCTCTTGTAGACACCGCCGCCTGTCGCCGCATAGACGGTGGTCGGGGTTGCCGGGTCAATCAACAGGATGCTGGCATCGGTCGTACTGGTGAGGCCGGTGTTGGCCGCGTTCCAGGCCCCGCCGCCGTTCGTGCTCTTGAACACGCCGCCGCCCAGCGTGCCGGCATAGATCGTGGCCGGCGTCGCCGGGTCGATCGCCAGGGCGGCTACCGAGAGCTTGGTGAGGCCGGTGTTGACCGCGCTCCAGGTCGCGCCGCCGTTCGTGCTCTTGAACACGCCGCCGGCAAGCGTTCCCGCATAGAGCGTGGTCGGCGTGGCCGGGTCGATGGCGAGGGCATAGATGCGTCCGCCTTGGGGCCCGACGCTGGTCCACTCACCGGCCCCGGCGGCCGCGACCCGCGACTGGCCGGAGACACCGAGGAGCAGAAGGACGAGGAGAACGGCGGCCTGGCGTGTGGGGATGTGCTGCATGGTGGGTCTTGGCTGAGAAAGGCGCTTATCTTACCATCTGGGGGCTTCGAGCGCCGCCGCCCGGGACCGACCTTCGTCATGCTGACCTGGACATGGACGCGACATCGCTCCTCGTCGAGATCGGACGGCCGTTGCTGGAGGTCGGGTTGAACGCCGTCCTGATTGGCAACGCGGGCGCCGCGCAACCTGGCGAAGCTGAGCGCGCATGCGCGGGTTCGACGAGACGATCCGCCGATGGCAGGCCCTGCCGCCGGAGCGGCGGACGAACGTCCTCCGGAATCGCGTGGGCTTCCGCGGCGCGGTCCGGACCCGCGAAACCCCGCCTTCGTCCCGCTTTGTCCCGGCCCCGTCCCATCCCAGTTGCGTCCGGGCGGCGGGAAGGGCACGCTTCCAGCAGAACAGGCCACCTGCCGCGACGTCCGGGCGTCACCGCGAATCGACGCACGAGGACGTTCCCGCACGCGAGGAACATCGAATGAAGAAGTCGGCGCTGCTCTTCCTGATCCTGCTGGCCGTGGCTTCGAACGGCCGATCTCAAACCACGCCCGAGGCGGGGCCCTACCTGGGCCAACGGCCTCCCGGGACCACGCCGGCCGTGTTCGCCCCGGGGATCATCTCCAGGGGAAACATCCACAGCCGCCTGGAAATCTCCCCCGACCTCCGGGAGATGTTCTGGAATACCGTCGACATGAAGGCGTTTTCAACGCACATCCTGTCGGTCAGGAAGGTCGACGGGAGATGGTCGGACCCGCAGCCGCCGCCCTTTGCCAGGGACGGGGACACGCAGGGGGCCGTGTTCTCGCCCGACGGGAAGAGGCTGTACTTCCGTCGCAATACCGGTGACGGCTGGGTTGCCCGGTACGTCGAGAGAACGGAGGCGGGATGGAGCGCCCCCCGCGATGACGGCCCCATGGCGAACGGGAGTTCTTCGTTCACCACGTCGGGCCGGGCCTACTTCTCCGCGGCGATGGACACGAAGATCTGGAACACCGGAATCTTCGAGGCGCGGTACTCGGCCGGCGGCTACTCGGACGTCACGCCGTTGGACGGCGCGATCAACGTTCCGAAGGCCATCGACTACACGCCCTACGTGTCGCCGGATGGTTCCTTCCTGCTGTTCGCCTCGAACCGTCCGCTCGTCAGCGACAAGGAAGTTCTGCACATCCACGTCAGCTTCAAGCGGAGTGACGGCACGTGGTCGGCTCCCCGGAGGGTCAGTGAGATCCAGGCGAGGTTTCCCTCGCTGTCGCCGGACGGCCAGTACCTGTTCTTCTGCGGAGACGATGGGAACATCTATTGGGTGGACAGGGGGATCCTCGACCCGATCAAGGCCGCGTCTGTGAGTCCCGTCGTCAAGTAGCGGGGGAGGGGCGTCCCCGCGCGGCCGAACCCCTCCCGTGCGACCGGCGCCGGTGCGACCGGTCCAGAAACCTCTCCCAGTCCAGAACTCTCTCCTGGAGAGATTGTCCGCGTTGTCCGCGGTCTGATGACCGCGGGCGTCCTGTCGCACGGTTCTCGTGCGAAACCGCCAGGCGTGTCCGTCGGATCCGGCGAAGGCTCGGCACGTTCGCCGACCCCCACGCTCTGCCATTCCGCGGTGAGCGTGAAGACTGGAGGTGTCGAATGCGGAAATCCCGCGCGATGTTACTGGCGGCCGTCGCTCTCGACGGGCCTGGTGTTCCGGTATCGGTTCCAGGAGAAAGACGACGCCATCGGCGTGGGTGTCGGGGTGCACTTCGTCTTCGTGCCGAAGGGGACGAGCGACGCGAGCCGTGCGGCGCCAGCCCTGACGATCCACGTCGGCAAGGCGGCCATGCACGTGTTTGCCGGGATCGTGATCATGCCGACCGACGACGCCATCCTGCCGAACAACGCGGAGCGCGTGGTGGCACCCGCGTCGTTCAGCCCGGCGTCGTCTCCGAGGTTCTCAGCCCTCGCGTGGCGTTGCAGGAGGTTACGGCGCGACAGGAGATCGCGCGCCTGCAGAAGGAGGACTCGGGATTCACCGTGCTCACCCAGGACGTGCTCGCGCGCAAGTTCTCTCCGCTGACGGGCGCCAACGACATCGGCGGCTGGGAGAGGTCTCTCGGTTGTGGTTCCTCAGCCGGACCGGCCAATTCGGCAAGGACACCTTCGTTGAGAACCATGTCGACGATCAGGGCCGTATTGGTCTGGCCAAGAGCTGGAGCAGTTGCATGAAGAAGAGGATCAGGAGAGCCGTGTAAAACTGCGCGGCACCCTGCGTGGTCGCGGCGGCGACGTGCGGCGGCACCGTGGTCGCCTATCTCGGGTGTGTCGGGCTCGCCTGTGGCGGCTGCCTGGTATTCAATTTCGCAGGAGATTGTCTGCACTTTCAGTTTGATCTCGCCGGTGGACAAGTCGACCACTGAATCGGCCCGGCTGTGTCCCCATGCCGTGTCTTGGACATAGGAATCCGTGAGCGCCCACGTCCCCCACTGTGGGGTGCCGGCGGCGTTGGTGACGTAGAAGAGTGGCCCGGCGGTTCCGGCGCGGGCGGCGAACAGGCACATGCACACAGACAGCCAAAATCGTGGTGTCACAGGTCCCTCCTTCCGGCTGGCACGCAGCCGGCGCCGCGCTGGCTGCAAATCACGGCCCAACTCGGCAATGTTGGGATCAACCGTTCGCCCGCTGTCGTTGCCGGCTCCGCCCGGTCATTGGGCCCAGGCGTCAGGTCGGCCTCATGTCCGCGTCGACGGCCAGGGGCGGGTCATCGGACGCCACCTGCCTTGTCGCGGGGTCGGGCAGGGCGAACAACATCCCGGGCGCGGCCGAGGGCATCACCGAACCGCGCGTGACCATCGCGGCGGTCGCGTGATGGCGCGTTGTGGCGGCGCCGTGTCAGCCGGCGTCGGGCTGGGAGCGACTTGTCTCCAGGAGTCCGAGCCTCTCGCGTTTGAGGTAGAGGCCCTTGCGCGACAGGCCCAGGAGTTTCGCGGCTTCGTCCATCCGGTTGCCGGAGACCGAGAGCGCGTTTGTGACGTGGGCGCGCGAGAAATCGATGTACAGCGCGGCGGCCAGGCGCAGGTACGCGGCGAGCAGTCGGAGCTTGTCGTCCACGCCGGCCATCGTCGTGCGCTCCGGGTAGGTGGTGATGTCCTCCTGGCGGCGGCGGAGGCGGCAGAGCGCGGCGAGGAAGCAGCGACCGAGCGGCGGGCCGGCACCCTCGGGTGTGGTCACGCCGGCGTTCATGCGCACGTGCGATGACCTGCGCGGGGCGGGGTGGCCAGCGGCTGTTCCATTGCCGTGATCCAACGGAGGCTGCCGCACGAGCGAGTGGCGGCGCCTGCGAGCGGCGCCAGCAACCGAGCCGATCGTGAGCTTCCCCAATTGATGGGCCGTTCTTGGATCGACCGCCAGCGGTGGAGAGCGGCCCTCCGGAAGGCGAGGTTCCGCGAGAGACCGGTCGTTGCCATCCTCAAGGGTGCGGCGTGCGCTCGATGACGACGAAACGGCGCTTCTCGCCCTTCTTCCGTCGCTCCTCCGGATCCAGCCACTCGAGCGGAACGAGCACGTGGCGCCTGAGCTCCGCAGATTCCTCGAACCGCGGGACGTTCGAGACGAGGATGCAATCGCCGCGCACTTCCTCGAAACGGGCCGCCAGGATCTCCATGCTGCGGAACCCGTTCACCGGCACCATGTCGTGGAACAGCTGGAGGACGGCCCGCTGAATCGTGCGGATCGGCCGGTCCGGCCGGTCGAGCAGGGAGAGCATCGAATACACCTGCTCGGTCCTGAGCGGCGCGTCCGCCTTCTCGAGCCGCTCCAGAATCCCCGGCCTGCCGATCAGTCTGTACGCGGCAAGGTCCTCGCCGAAATCGGCCTTGCCGAGCTCCTCCGCGATCGCGTCACGCGAAGGCCCGCCGGAGAGCTCCGTGAGATCGAGAATCGGGCCGTTCAGCCGGGATACGAAGTCGGAGCCCTTCGTCGTCGGCTTGTCCCCGCCCACCATGTCCTTCAGGCTGCTGGTGGAGGCAAAGACCCAGGCGCAGCGCTTGAGGCGATGTGAGTGCCCGTCCTTCATGAAGTGGCCGTCCCAGAGGGGACCGAGAAACAGCGGTATGGCGTCGAATCCCTGGATGGGCGCGTTGATTTCGTCGACGAATACCAGCGTCCGCCTCTCCGTTCGGCTCAGGATGGCTGCGATCGCCGTCAGGCAGTCGATCACCTCTTCGCTGCTCGCCATCTGGGCCATCGAGAACTCGACGAACTCCATGCCGAAACGATCGGCCAGGCACTTGGCGAGGAACGTCTTGCCCCAGCCGGGAGCGCCGGTCACCAGACAGCTCAACGGCCGGGCCGGATCCGGGTCGCGCTTGAACGTGCCCACGGACCAGACCAGCCTGTTGATCGCCGTGCGCTTGGGGCTGCCGACGCAGATGTACTTCTTGAGGCTCCCTTCCGCGCGCCAGAGCTGGAGCTTATTATTGCGGACGGTACCGATCCCCGACGAGGAGGCAATCCAGGCCCGCCACAGGTCGTCGTAATTCTTGGGAGGCGGCGGCGCAGGGAGTGGGTGGTTCCCCGGAAGCGAGACGTTGGACAGAATCATGCCGTGCGGCCTGCGGCCGCTGCCACTGGACGCCTCGGTCCATTCGTAGGCTACCGCGAGCGCCCGCTGACACTGCAGGCCAAACGCGTCGGGACCCGACTGGAGCCGCTGCGCCACGAGGCTGGCAAACAGGACCGACGTCCTGCCGGTGTTGGCTCGCTGCTTCGCCCGGTCCAAATCCACCAGGTGACAGCGGTGCTTCGCGCGTCCTTGCGCCCGTCGGCGCCGCATGTGAGCAGAAGGGTTTCCGTCGCCAACAAGCTCCAGGGCAAACAGCTTGTTGTCGTCGCAGAGCACGACCGCGTGCTTCGGGGCGGGAAGGCATGCCTGTGGTCCAGCAGTTGTCGGGTTGGCCGCGGGACCCTCCGGGGAATCCTCCCTGTACCAGAAGGTCCGAGTGAGCTCACCCAGGAGTTCCAGGCCCGCCCGGCCGAGATTCGGGCCGTGCCACCATTCCCGGCCGGGCTTCAAGTGGTCGGCCAGCTTGAAATCGATCACGACGAGTTCCAGGTCCAGATCCTGCGGCAAGGCCTTCATCCAGGCTGGGTCTTCCATCTTGCTCCGGATGAACCAGCGCGCCTTCGGTGCGCCGTCGAGCTCGAGGATCGCGCGAATGGTCTCCTTCCGCATGACGCCCTTGCCGTGGTCCACGATCACGACGGCCGCGATCGTCTTCCCCTTCGTCTTCTCCGTCAGACTCCCGTAGCCGAATTTGCCCGACTGCGACAGATCGCTTTCCCAGTCGATTCGATAGAGCACCCGGCCCGGGTCGGTATCCGAATCGGACTCGCACCGGATGATCCGGTTGGTCGGGACGGTGTCACTCGACGCCAGGTTGGCGAGCGTATCCCCGAACGTCCACTCGCAGTCATCCGTCGTCGCGTCTTGCTGGGAGCACAGCCCGCGGCCTCGCCCCGGCGCCGGAGCGAGGCCGCGGAGGTTCAGGTGCGATAGTCGTGAGTAGGACCGCTCCGCGGGGCAGAGCGCGCACGGAAATACCTCCTCGTCGGCGGGGTTCCACGCGCCGACGCCAAAGCATGTGTGGCCTGGCACGTTTCTGAGCGCTCTGTAGACGATCGACGCTCCGCAGGGCGACGTCTGGCGCACCAGGGGCCGGTCGTGACGGACCTCGTAGTGGTGCTCGCCCGGCTGCGAGCTGTGGTGGAGGTTCAGCGGGCTGAGCGTCCAGGTCTCGTCGATGAACCAATCGCCGACCACCAGGATGGCGGTATGCGGCGTCTGGGTTTCCGGTGCGGCCGCGTCCGGCATGTGCAGTTCTCCCTGGTCGAGGGGTGCGGCCTCGACGCCCCCCTCGGGGGAACGTCGACGGACCGGCATCGGGTTCACTGGACGATGACCTCAACGGGCCGTGTTCGCAGGATGTCTTGTGGCGAGTCGAATAGAGCGGCACACCGCCGCAAACTCGCGAACGGGGTTCGAGGGCTCGAGGTGTCCAGCTGATTATCTTCGCGCGGACGCCCCTGTCAAGGAACGAGAGGCGGAACGAGGGGCGTGCGCCCGGTCTTCCCAGGCCTGCCACGCGAGGCCCAGGCGCAGGCCCTTCAGGTGCAGCCACATGTGTGAGAAACCGAGGAGCCCAGTCGGAGTGGTTCTGGCAGCCGCGCCGCCGACGTACTTCGATCGTTGCCGGCGGCGGGTCGGCAGGTAGGGGGGACGACCCGTCCTGGACGAGGAGGGCGAGTCGAACTGCAACGCGGAGATGCGGCAAGGCGGAATGGCGGGCTTGTCCCGCCGAAGCGGCGCTAATTCACATCGCCGCGAAGGCGGATCAGCGTGCGTCGGGTTCGGCTCGACTGGCTTCCAGCAGGCCCAGCCTCTCGCGTTTGAGGTAGAGGCCCTTGCGCGACAGGCCCAGCATCTTCGCGGCATCGTCGATCCGGTTGCCGGAGGCGGAGAGCGCGTGGGTGATGTGGGCGCGCTCGACGAGGTCGATGACCGCCGCATGGGGCTGGTCGAGGCGGACGACGAGTTCGGCCGGGGTGAGCGCGCGTTTCGCGGCGGCGACGACCGGGCGCGGGCCGGCGGTGATGGCCGGGTCGAGGTGTTCGGGCAGGAGCAGCGTGTCGGGGTCGGCGAGCGCGGCGAGGCGGCGCATCTCGTTGGCGACCTGGCGCACGTTGCCGGGCCAGGAGTAGAGGAGGAGGCACTCGACCGTCTCCTGGGCGAGGCGGAGGCTGCCCTTGCCGAAGTCGGCGGCCGCCTGACGGAGGAAGTGCTCGGCGAGCTGGGGGATTTCCTCGCGGCGCTCGCGGAGCGGCGGGATGTGGAAGGTCATGACGTTGAGGCGGTAGAAGAGATCCTCCCTGAAGCCGCCCGACGCGACGAGCTGCGAGAGGTCGCGGTTGGTGGAGGCGATCACGCGAACATCCACGTGCTGCGGTCGGGCATCGCCGATCGGCTGGATCTCGCCCGACTCGAGGAAGCGGAGGAGTTTCGGCTGGACGTCGAGGCCGAGTTCGCCGATCTCGTCGAGGAACAGCGTGCCGCCAGCGGCCGCGCGGATGACGCCGGGAAAATCGGACACTGCGCCGGTGAAGGCTCCGCGACGGTAGCCAAAGAGTCGGCTATCGATCATTTCGCGCGGAATCGCCGTGCAGTTGAATGGCGGGCGACAGTAGCTCGCGCCCTGTCCAAACTCGCCAGATTCGTTAGCAGAGGTGGCTAAACCGGCCACATTTGGCACGCTGGACTGGACACGAGCCGGCACGCTCCGCCGACGCGGTTCCGCACCCTTCCCGGTCCTCTTCCACACCGAGAGCCACAAATCCAGCCACAACGACGGGACTGGGTGGGCGACCACGGTGTGTTGACCCGAATCCTCAGCCGAAATAATGTTAGTGTCGCCTTCTGCCGAGAAGCCCGATCCTATGTCGCCAAAGAGTCGCCGCAGGCCACGCCCCAAGACCAAGATGACGAAGAAGCGTCAGGCTGCGCCGCGACTTGCCCTCGATTACTACACCGTCGTCTTCCATGGCCTCTTCACTGAACTCGAACTGAGCGGGTACGAGTACGGATCGCCCCCCGCGGTCCGCTCCAGCTACTGGTTGGTCGTTCCGCCCGGCCACTACGGCACCACCGCAGGACTGGATCTCGTTCAGGGATATGCCGTCCGCGTTGAGGAAGAGCTGAAGGCCATGGTTGCGCCGCAGAGCCTTGCGTATTGGCTGCACGTGTACCGACGACTCGCTCCGCGCTTGCCCGGCCAGTCCCCGGCTACCGTCATGTGAGTTCGCCGCACACTTGAGGCCGCGTTTCGAAAGTACGCTCAGCTGTCGCCCTGCAGTCGGATCGCCGTTTCGACGGAGGTACCACTCGAAGCGGTGTTGCGAGGCCGTATTCGGCAGTCCCGGTACGCTACACCGATAGCGAGGGCGTTACGGCGCAGGCAGCTCGTCCTCACAGACTTCGGACGAGCCGAACTCCAAGAAGCCCTGGAGGCAGAGAAACTAGCGTTTGAAATCTGGCGGTGCGGTGCAACCCTGCGGGCGATAGGAAAAGGCACGGGGCTTGTTGTCACGGGTGATGCTCTCGCGTTTCACGACGGTCGCGACGACCAACTTAATCGTCTACTCGAGTCCCACGACAGTCGTGCAGGGGGAATGGAGGCGTCGGCGACTGGGACAGTAATAGCCAACGACCAACCTCGCGGGTTTCTGCTCGTCCCCTCATACAACGTCCGCGAGGTACCCAGTGACCAGTATTTTCGGCTCGCCCGGGCATTCGCAGGACCGCTTCGCATGGCTGACGGGGGGACTTTCAACTTTCTGTGGACTCCGTTCGATGTTCGTGCTTTCGCCCGTGCGCACGCCCCATATTCGCAGGGCTTCCAAGAGGCGCACGGCGTTCCGCTCATGGCTGCGTTGGCCGTCATTGCAGCCCTGCTCCTTCGAGTCATGTACCTATGGCGCGAGGGCCAGGAACGTGTCATTCGCTATATTCAAAGGGCATACGAGGGACCATATACGTGGGAGTACATCGTTGAGGAAACGAGCACATTCTTGCAGAGTGGGCTCAAGTGGCTGAACGTTACCGGAGTCGAGAAGACGGACGTTGAGAGGACCCTGCGACTGCTAACCCTTCCGCCGGATCGTACCCCTATTGACCTCCTCCTTGGCGGTCCGCCGGCCCTGATACTTCCCGTCGCGGAGAATCGGTTCTTTCTTGACTACGCCTGGTTGTACGAGACGTTCTACACCATGTTCTACGGCATTACGCTGACGAACGAGAACTTCAAGGGAGATGCGCTTGAAGAGGCTGTCCGGAGAGAGGGCGCACCACTGACGCACAAGCGTTTGAAAGCCGTAGACGGGCAGCAACGTCAGATCGACGCGGCTTTCGCGGTGGGCGGCACACTGGTAATCGCCGAGTGCCGAGCTTTCGGGCGCTCGCTGGCAGTGGATCGAGGCGACCCGAAAGCAATCAGATACAGAACGACGAGAGTCGATGCGGCGCTCAGCGCCGTGGATGAAAAGGCGAGATGGCTCCGCGAACGGCCCATCGGCCGGAACTATGACATCTCGCGCTTCGACCGGATCGTCCCGATGGCTGTTACGCCCTTCGTCGAGTTCATTCCCAGCCTGGATCGATGGTACTGGCTCGCCCCGGAACTGCCTCGCGTACTTACTCCTGCCGAGCTGGCAGAGGCTCTCGACGAAGGAACACTCGGAGAAAGAATCTGGAACGCCGTCGAGCGAGGTACAATCCACCAATCCTGAATGTTGCCCGCGATCTTGGGCACCAGGTTACGGTCATCATGGGCGAGGAGACGACAGTAGGGAAGTAGCCGCGGGCGACAAGGCAACGTGCAGTCGCCAGGCGACGAAGATCGTAGGGCTCGGAATCTAGGGCCTGCACCTACAATGCGCACCACGTACTGAACGGAGGGGCTCGCGCCGTAGGCGCTCCCCCGTGTACCTCGGCTGCTCAGGCACAGTATTTCCAGCAGGTACACGCAATCCACCAGTACCCTTTCCCTTACCTCTCATTGCAGGTTTCAGCCTGGGCACACAGCCAGAACCGGCCACTGATGGACACCTCAAAACCGGCCACCACACATCGACGACCGAGACGTTGACGGCGGCGGGGGAGCGCGTGTTCCCTACGTGGCGATGAGTAACGTATCGGACCGCGAGAAACGACACCAAGTGCTGGCGCCAGGGCGATTGGACTGGCCGCTTCGGCGAATTGAGGAAACCACGGGGCTTCGACGCGAGACGGTGAGCCTGTATCTGGAGGCGGCCGCCGTTGCGGTGCAGGAGCGCGGGAGCCGACCACGCGCGGGGCCGCCGCCAACACCGGCCACCACGCCGGAGGTGTCCACCGACCCGGACAAGGCGAGAGCGGCCACCGTGCGCGAGGAGGTGTTCGCGGACTCCGGGCGCACGACGCCGGCCGTCGGCGCGGTGCCACCCGAGTCGATGGGCGTTCTTGCGGGGTGTTCGTTGCGATCCTCCGGCCCTGCCACGGTGAACCTTCACTGACCTCGTAGGGTATCGTGCGAGCCTACTGACCCGCGCAACGGCCGGAGCCTCGCCAACAGCAGGCTTTTCGAGCGAGAGCGTAGTTCCGCCGGCCAGGGGTTTCGGGGACGCGAGTCTTCGAAGGGCTACAGCGTGTCTCCGCCAGGGACCGGAGCCGAGGCACTCAAGAGCCCTTCTCCCCCGTCCGGACCTTCGGTCGCCAGAGATGCCTGTGCCTCTGACTTCTGCAGGTCGAACTCGAGCGTGAGCGTGTCCCCGGCCTCGGCCCCCACTCTCCGAAACAGGGGGCCGAGGCCCCATCCTTGGGCGCCACGGCAGCGTAGGGTGCCGACTGGATTCCCGAGGCGAGTTAGGCGAAAGTCGCGCTCGAGAGATCGCGCGAAGGACGCGGGGATCCCCACAATCCCGTTCGACACGGAGGCTTCAGAGAGGCGATATACCAGCCGTACGCCATTTGCGGTCCAGCCAGAATCCAACACGTACCGGGATTTCCGAGTGTTCCGACGTAGCTGAACTGACTCAACCGCGCCTGGTGGAATGGGAACTCCTCGAAGTCCATAAACCTGCGGGGCGTACCGAACTACGACGGGAGAGTACGTCAGCGCCGCCTGCAGACTCGGGCGGCCGAAACCGTTGCTGATCCACGCGCGCTCGAGTTGTGCGTGCTCCATTACCGATCCATTGTCGAGAAGCACGCGCCACAGATTCCTTTCTGTGGGGGACAGGAGGGGATGCAACACGGCCCCTTCCCGCCCCGCCACAACCTCTGCCTCGATTTTGAGACATGGATCAAGGCTGCACAGCTTGAGTAGGATCGCCTTCGGCGGCACGGCTGTCCTGAGGCGGTAGTCTCTAGCCACACCGCCACGGAGCTCGGACAACCGCACGCGTCCCGCCACGGCTACGACCTTGTGCACCCGCCGGAGAACTGGGTTTCCATCGATCTCCCGTTTGCAGAACCAGCGATGATCATTGTCCAGCCAGAGCAAATCAGACCTCGTGCGGAGAAACCGGGAAACGCCTTCAGGGTGCGGTGGCTCAGGGAGTTGCGATCGCAAGGCGTCGTACACGTCCTCCACACAGGCGGTCCCGTACTTGCGGGCGAGGCGGGAAGCCTCCCGAGACACCTCGCGTACGGATCCCTCGCCAGCCTTCGTCGAAACGAAGCATCCTGACGGAACGTCGAACCGAATCACAGCCGACCGACCGAGGGCCTCCGCCAGTTCTCCGAGGAACTGAAGCTCGGAATCGAATGGGATCAGCGCTTCGCCCGCTAGGGCGCTGGCCAACGTCGACGCGGTCGTCGGCGCCATGCCCTGCGCGGTCTCGAGAGCACGGGCTGCGACTGGTGCAAAGAGCCGCCCTCCCGCTCCGAGGCGCCCTCTCGCTCTGCTGGCAACCTGACGGACTCGCTCTCTACTGATGCCGTACTCATCGGCGACCTGCTGCAATGTCGTCCCGCCACGCCCGTCCCATCCCCAGAACCGCAGGATGATCTTGCCGTGAGTCGCTGTGGAGAACGACATGACGATGGCCTCGAGCTCGGAGAGCAGAGGCAGCCTTCGGGCGCCTTCAACTACCGATCGAAGGCCGCTCAACGCCTTCAGCCTTCCTTCGTATCCAGCCTCCATCACCAGTGTTGAGGGATCGAGCGCCAGCAACATCGACGTGTCCGAACATCCGGGTGCGGCCGCGCGCAAGTATGAACCGAAGCGGGGATCTCTCGCGCGGATCACCTCTGGCCCGAGCACCTGCTCGAGCCTCATGAACTCGACTGCCACGTCGAGGCTCCTCCGTTTCGCGCGCCGGTCGGCCTCCGCATCGACAGTGAGGCCGACGTGCCCCTGAGGGAGTCGTTCCTCGGTCGAGTTGTGGAGCGGTTCACTCCCACCTGCGAGGCAAGACCGGCCGGTCGCCGTCTCCAGCGCCGCCAATAGATTGCGCAGCGACGTTCTGCCGAAGTTCTTCGTTCCCATCAGGTCGTTGAGGGACATTCCATTCAGCGCCGCCGGCTGAGACATCCTACGACCCATGACCAGTGCATTGTCGATTCGGACGCTGATGTCGAGATCTTCCCACTGAAGCCGCTCGGGAATTCCCCATAGTCGGCCGTCACGCAACGGCAAGCGTGTTCGCAGGTGGTCTTCTGTGCCTGGGCCGGCACTGGTTTGAGGTGTGTCGGTCGTCTGTGCCTCTCCGCCCACCGGAGCCCCGTTATGTTGTTCCCGTGCCACGACGCTCACAAGCCCGGTGGCGTCTTCGAGGGCCGTCAGAAGGTCGACGAGGGACTTCGGCCCGAAGGCCCACGTGTCCATTAGTTCGGTCAGCCGCCAACCGCAAAGACACGTTGGCCGTGCCAGGTTTCGACGTGATGTGAGCGCGTTGTACGCCCGGACGCCCAGGTCGAGGTCGTCCCATTCCAGCCAGTCTGGAAGTTCGACAATCCGCAGGCTCCCAACTACCCCGATCCTACGGTTTACGGCTGCGACGACCTCACGCGCGGCGCGTCGGCAGACCGCAGTACCGAGCGTGTCCCAAACCGATCCGTCAAGGTCCTTCAGCAGCAGAGAGGGACCGGCTGTGCCTAACACTGCCGCCGGAACAGGCTCGGTCAGGTACTCCGCGAGCGAGCCTGGCGCGATCCGCCTCCCGGGCCGGGGGTACCTTGCCATTGACATCAGTCACTACATGACGGGGAGAATCGCGTCCCTGAACGAGACAACCGCCCTTCGGCTTAGCCGGTCGATTGTGTCTCTGACGTGGAATAGCGCCTCGCTAGGCTCGACAAGTTCGTCACTCGCCGCTAATAACTGGGCCAACGCCACGGCGTATTCCGTCAGCGCGACTTCGATCGCCAGATGCCGAAAGGAAGTCTGTTCGGCCGTCCCGCTGCCTTTGGCCGCAGCGATCTGAGGATGGTCCAGGTTCACGACGATAGTCCGCTCCGCCTCGACGTACTTCGCCCGCCGCTCGCTCTTGCCCACCGCGTCGAACCTGACTCTGATTCCTCCGCCCGTCCCTCTCCCGCGGGTCCGCACGGCCGGATCCCCCCTGAGGCTTCCGGCAGGGTCGCGCTCCAAGACCGAGCCTAGGGTACGGGGCGATCCGCCCTGTCCACCACGTCCGCGGTCAACGCCGGGAGAGCCCTCGATGCTGACCTCTGTGCCAAATGTCAATTCTCCGGGTGTCAGGAACTCATCTGCACCACCGGGCGCGGCACCGTCCGGTCCCGGCGCCGGTGAGGAGCGGCCGCGGGCGGCTGCCACCTGACGCCGGAACTCCCGGAAGTCTTCATTGAGGAGGTCCGCGATCTCGTCAGCTTGCCGGGCCAGTCTCTTTGCTTCTTCGGTAGCTTGTCGGTCCCTGTCCGCTCGCACGAGCTGCCGTCGAACGCCCTCGATACAGGGGCCAATGAAGGAGTACAGAGCGCGGACGACGCGATTCTCCGGGTTCAAATGCATGGACCGACTCATGTCGAACGCTGGCGGAAGCGCCGAGTCGGACTCGAGTCGCGGAACGTCGATCTCACCGAAGATGTACTGTGCGCACTCTTTCCCTTCGGCTCCGGCGAGCGTGTTCTCGTGCCAGTTCCCGTTCGAGTACACGGCAACGCCGCGCGATTCCTCCTCCAACGGGGCCCGTGCAACCCGCACTCGAAGCTCGACATCGCCCAGCAGTCCTGCAACCGCGGGCTCGGGACGGAAAGAGTGTTCCGAATTTACCTCCGGCTCGATCACCTCGCATGCCCGATTGTTCACGAACACCCGCGCCCCGCGGTCCCGCCAGCGCGCGAGGTGTTGTTCTACGTATCGGACCACCTTCGCCTGGTCGAGGCGGCTTAGGCGAAGGCCTTCCACGATTACTTCCGTGCCGTTGGGCTCGCCGGTCTCCACTTCCTTTTCGACCGTCTGCACCGGGATTGGATCCCCGGAGGCCATCGTCTCGACGTCGCAGCGTCGGAGCACGACCTCCGATCGTCGGCCGCATCTTACGGTTCTCACCCTCAGCGTCTCGCCAATGCCAAACGCCGCCGACTTGCCCGTTCCGAACATTCCGCGGCCTGGTCGGCCCTGCCGACGGTCCTGGTTCTCACCGTGCATCACGAAGAAGTGCTGAAGACCCAGCCAATCCATACCCCGCCCGTTATCTAAGACACGGATCGTCCTTCGTCGGTCCTCGAGTTGCACCCTCACCTCGGGGATCTTCCCGGGATCCACGTACTGCAAGCCGTTGGATACGTACTCCCAGATGACCAGCGCTTCGCTCCGAAAGAACGCCGCGCTCTGGAGAAGATCGCGGCCGACGTGGCTGACGACAAACAGCTCCGGCGTATCCCCTGCAGCCATGACTCTACCTCCCTCTCAGCGCCCGGACCTGCTCGGCGGCCTCGGTGAGCAGCGCCACGAGCCCACGATCGTCGGCAACAGCGTTCAGAACGCGGGCGATCCGCCGCTCTCGAACACACCCAACGATGTACTCGTCCACCCGGAAGAGCGATTCGAGATCTCGGGCCGAGAGTACGTTCGGTCCGCTCCGCCGCAGTATCTCCAGAGCGGGATGCCCGAAGAGCCAAGCACGTTCCCCTCGCTCCCGCTTGGTCGCGAGCGTGCCTACCCGACTGGTGGCGTTAGGTGGCGAGTCGTCGGAGGCGAGCTGGGCGGCTCGGGCCCTCCCCCGCTGCGTAAGCATCCAACCTGTGTGGCCTGACCCGATGACGTTTCCTCCATTCGCCGGCTTCTTTGCGTCCGACAGCGAGACCCGGACGAGTTCGAGGTTGATCTGATCGGGGTACCTCCGCCACGCGAACCGTCCAGGGGCAAGCTCGCTCACCCGCTTCGCTACATCCTCAGTGTCAATCCTCACTCCCGCGCCACCGAGCGCGTACAGAGCCAGCGTGACGAGGTCAACGCCAGACGGCCGTCGAGTCGTACTCCCAATGGAACGGTTCCGACCGGGAGAGAAAGCGTCTGCGTCGTCCGGTTGAGCGGTGCATGGGTTGGACGCCGGCGAAGCGGTGAAGCGCGTTCGGCTTCGCACACGTTCAACCGACGGTGGGCGAGGATCGGGTCCGAGTTGCATCACGGTAATGGCTCTCTTGGATTCGGTGCCCGCGCCTTCACGCCGCAGTCCCTTCCTTCTAGCCATGCTGGGCCACCTCGTGCCGCTCGGAATGAACCGGCCGCCGAGATTGTATCCGACGTTGGCCCAACCAGACAGTGCCACGGCCGGAGGGGTGTGCATGACCTCCCGAGTGCGGTGTCTCCGCCACGGTGATTCCGCCGCCGCCACTGGTTGAAGCAAATGGAACGACCGGGATACGGAGCTGGTACTAGGAGGGGATCGCGGTCAATTCAAGCCGTACGCGACTTGTGCACCTACCGATGGACAGTCGCCCATAGTGACTCGGCGGTAGCGTGTCCGATCCCGCGTGAAATCGGGAGGTTCTCACCGAGCCTCCAACTCGACGATGACGATCGCAGAGAGTCGGGGTGACACCCGGCCGCGCGCAGAGGGCTAACCCGCACGCCGTCCAATTCACCGCGGGAAGCTACGGCGGCTCGGCTCGACAAATTGTCAACTGCGCGTTCAACGCGGGACGAGGGGGGGAAATGGCTGGCCGACAACTCGATGCCGCCAAGCCTGAGGATTTGCTGACTCGGCGGCACCGCCGTCGTTGCATGTGCCAGAAAGCAGCAACGGCCGTTCGCTCAAGCCGAACGGCCGCTGGTTGGGATCCGATTTGCATCACTGTCTGGCGACTACTCTCCCCAGATGATTCGACTACCCCAAACGATGCGGTCGGCCGTGGTGGCACGGCCGCTACCCCACACGATGCGGCTGCCCCATACGATTCTGTCGGCGGACGGTGAGTCCGAACTGCCCCAAACGATCCGGCTACCCCAGACGATCCGGTTGCCCCACACGATCCTGTCCGGCGCGACGACGTCTCCGTTGCCCCACACGATCCGGTCGGCGTCCACCGGGTCGGTGTTCCCCCAGACGATCCGGTTGCCCCACACAATTCGGTTCCCCCAGACAATGCGGTTGCCCCACACGATCCGGTTCGCGTCCACCGCGTCGGACCCCCACACGATGTGGTTGCCCCAGACGATCCGATTGCCCCACACGATCCGGTCGCCCCAGATCTGCTCGTTCCCCCACACGATCCGGCTGCCCCACACAATGTGGTTCCCCCACACGATCCGATCGCCCCACACGATCCGGTTCCCCCACACAATGCGGTCGGCCTCCACGATCCGGTTGCCCCACACAATCCGGTTCCCCCACACGATCCGGTCCGGCGACACGTCGTTCCCCCACACGATCTGATTGCCCCACACGATGTGGTTCCCCCAGACGATGTGGTTCCCCCACACAATCCGGTTGCCCCACACGATGCGGTTCCCCCACACGGTCCGCGACGCCGTCGTCACGTCGTCCTCGCGCCAGAACGTCAGGCCGCTCGGCGACACGGTCTCGCCGGCAATCACCACGTCGTCGTTCGCCTTCGGACCGCCGATCGCGATGTTGAGGGACGTCAGCACGTTCAAACTCCCCGCCCCGCAACTCGCAATCCCCTCGGCCGGCAGGAAACTCGCCCCCATCTGCAGCGCCACCTTCACCTTCACCGGATCGAGCTGCGGGTTCGCCTCGAGAAGAAGCGCCGCCGCCCCGGACACCACGGCGGTGGACATGCTGGTGCCGCTCATCTGCATGTAACGCTGGTCGCCCACCACGCCCGCGTCGAGGTCGGGATACTGGCCGATGATGCTCGTCCCGGGCGCCTCGAGCGACACGATCCGGTTGCCCGGCGCCACCAGGTCGGGCTTCATCACGTAGTCGAACATCGTCGGCCCGCGCGAACTGTAGGTGGTCATCACGTCGTCGGACCGGACGGGCGTCTGCTTCGTGTTGAGCGCCCCCACGGTAATCGCATACGGCGAGTTGCCGGGCGAGTCGATCGCCCCGAACACCATCCGCCCGTCGTCGGTCTTGCCGACATTCCCCGCCGCCGCGACGACGACCAGGCCGTGCGAGACGGCGCGCGCGACGGCCTGGCAGAGCGGGTCGTCCTCGGACGATTCCATCACGGGGTGGCCGAGCGACAGGTTGAGGATGCGGATGTTGAACTGCCGGCGGTGCGCGACGGCCCAGTCGATGGCTTCGATGACGTCGCTGACGGTGCCGGCCCCCTCGGCGTCGAGAACGCGCAGGTTCAAGAGGCTGACACCGGGCGCGACACCGCTGTACTCGCCCTGCTGCGGCTGCGCGGCGATGATGCCGGCGACGTGCGTGCCGTGGCCGAACTCGTCAACGGCCCCGCCGCGGCGGGTGGTGAAGTCCACGCTCGCGACAATCTTCTGCGCCAGCGCCGGGACGCGCGCGATGCCCGAGTCGATGACGGCAATGGTCACGCCCTGGCCGGTGTAGCCGCGAAGGCCCCCGAGCCCCGCCCACACCTGGTCGGCGGCAATCGCCTGGGCGGTGACGGCCATGTTGGTGTGGACCTTGACGTCGCCCGACACGTGGTCGATCTCCGCGTCGGCGGCCAGCGCGTCGAGCTGGTCGGGGCTGACGCGAAGGACGCCGCCCTGCTCGAGCCACCGGGTGGCGGCGGCGCCGTGACGGGCCGCGAGCGCCTCGATCGACTCGCGGTTGCCGGTGACAATGACGTCAATCGACGGCGCGGTGCGGTCGGCGAGGTGCTGGACGAGGTCGCGCGACAACCGGGCGCGGTGGCCGGGGCCGTCGGCATAAAGGCCGGTCGCGCCGAGCGCGAGGGCGACGACGACCAGGACCAGCGTCTTCAGGATGGGGAGGCGACGGAACATGCTGTCCTCCAAAACCGCACGGGCGGGACGCCCATGCCACTCTTCAACATCGCAAACCGCACGGGCGGGACGCCCATGCCACTCTTCGTTCACTACTGCAACCGCGCCATGATCTCGGCCGGCACCGGTTCGCCGCTGGCGCGCGACTGGTTCTCGAGAAATTCGCGAATCGACGAGAGGTACACACGCTGCGACCCGCACCGCGTGCGAATCGTCTGCAGCCGGCCGTCGCGAATCCAGTAATACAACGTCCGCTTCGACACGCCCATCAGGTCGACGGCCTGATCGAGCAGCACCGTGCGGCCGGGATTCGGTCCGGACGTGGAACGCGAGGACGGGCTGAACATCTGATCCACGCGGGTCCCCCTCGGTCTTCTGAAAGGCACGGGCCGTGCCAGTTGGGCTGGTTGCGGCTGAATGCGCTCAAGTTGTTGAAGGGTAACGACTTCTGTCAAGTGAACCGGGGCAGTCTGGAAGACCCGGTTCTGGGGGGTACGGCCAACGGGCTGGCCACTCGGGGTTGGCGGCGGGGCGCGGGACGGGGTGGCAGGAATTGCCACGCCGTTGCACAGGAAATCGCGTCGGAAAGTGCGAAGCCGGGTTGAGGGGGCGACCGGCCAGTTTATTGGCCGGTAGGGCCATGCGTTGGCTGACGCGAGGCGCTGCGCCCGGGAGCGGGCGCTGCGGGAAAATTCAGAGAGATCTGCGGCAGAATGCGAGGAAGAACTGAAAGACGTCGGCGGGGAAGGGGCCTATTGTCCTATGCGGACCCGGTTGCTGCCACGTGCCGAGCCAGCACGTCCTCCTCCATCTTTTGGCAGCTCCAGTCACCGGGTCTCTCTCCCCACCCGCCCGAGACGGTGACGCACGCGTTCATTTCGCCGGCAGGAGCGATCCGCGCGCGATCGGTTCGCCGTTCAGGAAGATCGTCTCGATCGCGTCGTACGCGGCCATGGTCTTCAGCGGATCGGCGCCGAGCAGCAGGAGGTCGGCGCGCTTGCCAATCTCGATCGAGCCGAGACTGGCCGAGAGGCCGAAGGCTGCCGCATTGTCGATCGTCGCGGCGCGCACGATCCGCGCGAGCGGCACGCCCGCCTCGAACCACCGCTGCAGTTCCAGCCGCCCGTTGAGGCCAGGCGGGTTGCCGATCCCTTCGTTCGACGGCGTGTCGGTGCCGAACAGAATCGCGACGTGCTCGGCCAGCATCATCCGAAGCGTCGCGGTGGCGCGAGCCGGCGCGACCGCCATGGCCGTCGCGGCGTCGGGCGCCCCGGGGCCGAGAAGACCCGCAACCGCGCGCCGGTATTCGCCGGCAATCGCACGCCGCGCCGCCAGCGACTCCTCGCCGTGAAGGTAGGCGACGAGCGCGCGCGGCAGCGCCTCGGCGAGCCGGGGATCGTCGAGCAGCGACCAGTCGAAGACCGACTGGTCGCCGTAGACGGCCTGCAAGGTCGGCTGGACGCGAATCCCGGCGCGGGCGGCTGCCTTGATGGCGGCGCGGGCTTCAGCCGGAGGCGTCGGGTCGAGCGAGTTGCCGGGCCAATGCCAGAGGCCGTGCGCGATCACGTCGGCGTGCGCGTTCATCGCGGCGCGCCAGCCTTCGACGCCGTTCGCGTGGACGACGAAGACCAGCCCCCGGCGCCTGGTCTCTTCGCGCAGCGCCTCGAGCGTCTCGGGGCGGGGAACCGGCCAATGGAAGGCGCCGCCAAATCCCGGCTCGACGAACGTCTTCACGCAGATGCCGCCCGACTCGACCACGCGATCGACGGCGCGCGCGGGAGTGTAGTTGCGCGGGTCGAGCGTGGCCGGCCACCGATCGGCCTGCGCCGGTTCGTACACGAGATTCGCGAGGTCCGCCGCCGCCGGGTCCCCGGGCACCTGCTGCGCGCCGTATCCGCCGGCGACGCGCACGCCGCGCCCGGCATGGTAGAGCGTGGGGTGGAGCGGCGCCGAATCGAACCACGTGCGGGCCTGGGGCTTCAGGTCCAGATCCACCAGCGTCGTGAAGCCGAAGGCGAGATAGGCGCGCGGAAGCTGCGCGCAATAGGCCGCGAGCAGCTCCGGGTGGGAGCCGATCGCGGCGTCGTCGATCGGGCCCTGGTTGCCGACGTGTACGTGCGAGTCGATCAGGCCCGGGATGAGGAATCGGCCGCGACCGTCGATCTTCCTGGCGTGCGGGCCGACGACGAGCCCGGTGCCGATCTGCGCAATCCGGCCGTGGCGAACGACCACGTCGGCATGGAGCAGCGGGGCCTGCCGCTCGGGAGAGACGAGCGTGACGTCCGCGATCACCACTCCGTCATCCACGACCTTGGGCGCGCAGGCGCCAGCGCCTGCCGCAAGCGAGAGCGCGACGGCGATCGAGAGCACCACGTTCGACGAGGTCGCCGTGATGGCGCTCTCCTTCAACGACGCGTCACGCCCGCGCGGGCCGCTCACCGGCGTCGAGCTTGCCGCAAGACCTTCAGGGCATTCGAGAGATCGAATTGTCTGCATGTTCACGTTCGAGTGTCGGGGCTGGGCGGTTCTCAACCGACGGTCAGCGACCACATGGGAGTACACGGACGGCCGGCGTAGAAGGTTCGGTGCCCGCGGCGGTCAACCTCGCCCCCTGGATCTCTCGACCTCGGCCTCGAAGAGCGGCACGAGATCAGGCTGGCCGAGCGCCTCTTCCAGTACCGCCAGCGTTCGGTGGATCAGCGGCAGGTCGAGAAGGCCAGCCCGATCCATGAGGATGCCGCGGATGTCGTCGATGTCCTTCGGTCGTCCGGCCAACACGACGTCGAGCGCGAGACCCGTCGGCTGGTGAACGAGTGGAAGCACCCGGGCTTGTCGGACGAACTCCGGCGTGGCGACGATGCGCAGGTCGAACGCCCGTCCCTGCAACGCGCTCACCAATTCGCGGCTGTCCAGGGATCCCAGCCGCACGGTCACGTCCACGTCGGTCGTCAAGCGCGGCCGGCCCCAAATCAGGACGGCTTGCGCACCGGACACGTACCACGGCACGCGAAGACGCGCGAGTTCGTGCGAGAGTTCGGCGAGGAGATCAGCGGGACCGGATGCGGACGGCACGGAGGGCCTCGGTCACGCGCAGGTGGACGGCGAGGTCTGCCGCACGTTCGGACTCGGTGGGCCAGTCGGGACGCACGGCCCGCGCATGCTGGCGGAGTTGTTCGCCAATCGCCAAGGTGTCGTCGGCGGTCCGGTCGCGTTTGCGGTCTCGCCAGAACTCGGCCTTCGCCTCGGCGACGAGCGACCAGTCGCGGTGAGCGAACGCGAGGAGATCCTGCCGGTTCACCAAGGCGATCATAATACCGGCACCGTGCCGGCGGTGTCCGCGAAGGGGTGTTCCCACACTCGAAGGGTGAGGAAGCGCTCGCCGCGGGTGCTATGCTGCTCGGGCTGCGGCCTGAAGAGGAAACGCGAGGACAAGCCATGCCCCATGCGAACCGTTACGGCATCACGCTGGTGTGCGGAGTCGTGGCGTCGGTGCTCTGTGCGGCCGGCGTCTCTGCCGCCAATCCGCAGGCCGCCGACCCGCGGACCGAGCGCCAGTACCTGTCCGGCCACGGCCCGAAGGACGCGGTGTCGTGGGAGTTCTCGGTGACGGGCGGCCGGCGCGCCGGCGAGCAGGCCACGATCCCGGTGCCGTCGAACTGGGAGCAGCACGGGTTCGGCCACTACAACTACGGACAGGATGCCGCGCCGAAGAGCACCGAGCACGGGCTCTACCGCCTCCGCTTCGCCGTGCCCGAACCGTGGAAGGGGCGCCGGATCCGCCTCGTGTTCGACGGCGTGATGACCGACGCGACGGTGAAAGTGAATGGCCGTCTCGCGGGTCCGGCGCACCAGGGCGCGTTCTACCGCTTCCACTATGACGTCACGTCCCTCGTGACGTTCGGCGTCGCGGCCGACAACGTGCTCGAGGTGGACGTCGCGAAGGCCTCGGCGAACGCCGACACCGAGATCGCGGAGCGCGGCGGCGACTACTGGGTGTTCGGCGGCATCTTCCGGCCCGTGTGGATCGAGGCCGCGCCGGCGCAGTCGATCGAGCACGTCGCCATCGATGCGAGGGCCGACGGCACGTTCTCGGCGGACGTCACGCTCGCCGCCGTCCGCGACGCCACGGCCGTCGCGGCGCAGATTCTCACCCCGGACGGCACCGCCGTGGGCGCGCCGTTCTCGACCGTGATTCCAGCCGGCGGCGCAGGCCGCGTGCGGCTGGCCGCGAAGGTGGACGGCCCCCGGCTCTGGACCGCCGAGACCCCCGCGCTCTATTCGGTCCGGCTGACCTTGCGCAAGGGCGACGAGGTGCTGCACGCGACGACGGCGCGCTTCGGCTTCCGCACGTTCGAAGTGCGGGCCGGCCAGGGGCTCTTCCTGAACGGCCAGCGCATCCTCCTCAAGGGCGTCAATCGCCACAGCTTCCGCCCCGAAACCGGCCGGAGCCTCGATCGCGACGACTGCTACGACGACGCGCGCCTCATCCGATCGATGAACATGAACGCCGTCCGCATGTCGCACTATCCGCCGGACGAGGCGTTCCTCGAGGCCTGCGACGAACTCGGCCTCTACGTGCTCGACGAGCTGAGCGGCTGGCACCACGCCCACGACACCGAGGTTGGCCGCCGCCTCGTGCGCGAGATGGTCGAGCGCGACGTGAACCACCCGAGCATCCTGTTCTGGGACAACGGAAACGAGGGCGGCTGGAATCGCGAACTCGACGGCGAGTTCGACCTGTACGACCCGCAGCGCCGCCGGGTGCTCCACCCGTGGGAAGTACACGACGACATCGACACGAAGCACTATCCGACCTACGACGACCTGGCGAGGCGCCTGCTCGGGCCGAACCTCGTGATGCCGACCGAGTTCATTCACGGCCTCTACGACGGCGGCGCGGGCGCTGGGCTCGAGGATTACTGGAACGCCATCGCCGGGTCGCCCTTCGGGGCCGGCGGATTCCTGTGGGTCTTCGCCGACGAGGGCATCGCGCGCACGGACCGGAACGGACGCATCGACGTCTTCAGCACCTTCGCCCCCGACGGCATCGTCGGTCCGCGCCACGAGAAGGAGGGCAGCTACTACACGGTGCGCGACGTGTGGTCTCCGGTCCAGGTGACCTCGCCCGTGCTCGACGCGACGTTCGCCGGCACGATCGCGGTGGCCAATCGCTACGACTTCACCTCGCTCGCGCGGTGCCGCTTCGACTGGCGGCTCGTGCGCTACCCCGGACCGGGCGGCAGGAACGCCGCGCCCACCGTGATCTCCGAGGGCAGCGCTCCCGGCCCCGCCGTGGCGCCGCATGCCAGCGGTCAACTGGCCCTGGCCCTTCCCGCACGCTGGCGCGACGCCGATGCGCTGGCGCTCGCCGCAGTCGGCCCGGACGGACAGGAGCTGTGGACGTGGACATGGCCGGTGACAGCGTCCGGCCCGCGCGTGAACGCCCTGGCGGCGCGCCGCGGCGCGTCGCCGAAGGTCGAGAAGATGGCGGGCGAGATTCGTCTCACCTCGGGCGAGGTGACGGCGGTTTTCGACGCCGCCACCGGTCTGCTTCGCAGCCTGCGCCGGGGAGATCGTACGTCCGCCCTCGCGAACGGGCCGCGGGTCGCGTTCGGCCGTCCCGCCTCCGCCGGGCCGGCCGAGTGGCTGCCCTTCGCGCGGGAAGACACCGCCACCGGGACGCGCCAGCTCGCCGCGCCGCACCTGGCCAACGTGATCGAGATCGACCTCGACTACACGCGAGCCGTGTCGTGGGCCGGCCTCAGGCTCGAGCTCTCGGCGGATGGCCGTTCATGGAAGACCGTCTACGACGGCACGCGGCGCGCGGGTGATGGGAAGGCCTTCAGCTTTCCGCCGCAGTCCGTGCTCGCGGTGAGGCTCTCGAACGTGCGACGCTCCGACGGCGGGCCGATGGCCGTCACGGCCGTGCGCCTCGGCTACGCGGCGGGCCGCTTCCCGGCCGCGCCAGCCGCCGCGGGCGTCGTGACGGGCGGAGTGGATCGCGACGCGCGGAGCGGCGAAACCGTCGCGTGGGTCGAGGGTCGCGGCACGGCAGGATTCGACCAGATCCGCTGGACGCTCGGCGGCGACGGATCGCTGCGCCTCGAGTACCGCTACGCGCTCGGCGGCGAGTTTCTCTATCACGGCATCACGTTCGACCACGCCGAGGAGACGATGCGCTCGCTCAGGTGGCTCGGCGACGGTCCGTACCGTGTCTGGCAGAACAGGCGCCGGGGCACGTGGCTCGGCGTTCACGAGATCGCGCGCCACGACATCCAGCCCGGCGAGGCGTGGAGCTATCCCGAGTTTCAAGGCTGCTTCGCGGGCCTGCGCTGGGCGCGGCTCGACACCGCCGCGGGGCCGCTGACGATCGCGAGCGCGACGCCCGACATCTACCTGCGCGTCGGCACGCCGCGGATCGATCACCAGAACACCACCGTCGAGTTCCCCGCGGGTGACGTATCGTTCCTCCACGCCATTCCCGCCATCGGGTCGAAGTTCGTCGCCCCCGACAAGTCCGGCCCGTCGGGGCGTCCGGCCACGGCCTCCGGCAGCTATCGCGGAACGCTGGTCTTCTCGTTCGGCGAGGGGCGATGAGCGTCGGCGGTGTGGAGCTGCACGCTCAGGGCGTAACCCACGCCTTGCGACGTGGGGCCGGTCGTTCCATCGTGGCCAACCAGAGGCCATCTCCCGGGAGAGATCGTCGCACCGGCAGCTATCCGCCTGTTGCCCGGCCCGCTTGCTGGATCGCCTCGAACTCGACGAGGGCGAGGTCGTACGCCAGGATCGCGCCGATCTCGTTCGTCCTGGCCTGCGCGAGATCCCGCTGGGCCTGGATCACGAGGAAGCTGGTGGACATGCCGGCGTCGAACCGCTTGCGCTCGGCCTCGAGCCGCTGCTCGGCGAGCTGGCGCGCGGCGCGGGCGGTCTCAATCCGCCTGGCGTTCATCTCGATCTTCCGCCAGGCGTCCCGCACCTGCAGAATGGCGCGCGACTCGGCGCTCTTCAGCCGCTCGCGCGCCTGCTGGTCCTCGAGTGTGGCGCGGGCGTGGTTCGCGTGCTCGGTGGACTGGCCGATCGGGTAGTTGAAGCTGACGCCGACGAACCAGGTCGGGTAGTTGGCCGAGAACACCTGGTTCATCACGGACCCGAAGCCGGTCTCCGCGCCGGGGCCGACGATCGTGCCGGGAAATCCGCCCGTGCGCAACACCTGCGTGCCGCCGAGACCGTTGGCCTGGTAGCTGGCGTTCAGCCGGACGTCGGGGCGCCGCTGGTTGTCGGTGAACCTCACGGTGAGATCGGCGTTGTCGATTTCCTTGCGCGCCCGGACGAGGTCGGTGCGGTCCTTGAGCGCGGCGGTCACGGCGGCTTCGAGGTCTGGCGAGGCCAGGCCGAGCGGGGGCGAATCGGCGGGCTCGAGGCCCACGCGCCACGCGCTCCGATCGCTCGTGTCGAAGATCAGCGTCCGCAGCACGTCCTCGGCTTCCTTCACCGCCGTCTCCGCGATGATGAGCTGCTCCTGGTCGGCGGCAACCTCGGCCTGCGCCGACACCAGGTCGAGGGGCGGCGACTGGCCGTAGCCCACCTTGACCTTGTTCACCCGCACCAGCTCGCGGGCGAGGTCGAGCGTCGATGTGCGCGCGCCGACATTCGCGATCGCGGTGACGAGGTTCCAGTACGCGCTCTTGACGTTCGCGACGGTCTGCACGAGCGTTTCGCGAAGGCGCGTGTCGGCAATCGCGCGGTTCACGCGGCTCGACGCCAACTGCAGCCGCGCGGAGTCGATCGCGAGGTCGCGGACCAGGGGCTGCGACAGAGACACCGACAGCCCCGACTGCAGCACCGGGTTGTAGCTGTTCAGGAAGCTGTCGCTGCTCGTGTGGACGTAGTCCCACGACACGCTGTACGACGTGCCGTACCACGGCAGCCGTTGGAAGAGGCCCAGGGTTGTCGTGACGGCGTCGTTGCGCGTGGGCGTCGGCACCAGGAAACTCGACGGCGGCTCGAGCTGGTTGTTCCGCTGGAGGCCGGTGTTGAACGTCGGCCGGAAAGCTCCGGCCGCCGCCGCGATCTGTGTGTCCCCAATCTGCGGCGTGATCCGTTCGGCCGCCAGCTCGATGTTGTGATCGAGCGCCATCTTCACGGCGTCGTTCACGGTCAGGCGGAGTGTTTCGGGCTGGGCGGCGGCCGGCATCGCCGGCGCCTGCCCGGATGGCGACGCGGAAACCGCCACCCAGATGGATATCATCAACAGCGTTCGGCGCATGGTCGGTCGTCAATCCTCTCGAGTTGGTGTCGTCAGCCGCGGTGACTTGGAGTCTCTGGCGTCCTCGGTGGTTCAACCTAGCCGCCCGCGGTCCGCGCCTCCGCGAGTTCCGGCATCCGGGTCTCCTCCGAGCCGGACTCGCCGGCCCTGACCGCATGGCGCCGCGCCACGAGCACGTAGATCGACGGCACGACGAACAGCGTGAAGGCCGATCCGATCACCATCCCGGTGACCAGCATCATGCCGATGCTGTTGCGGGCGCCGGCGCCCGGGCCCCGCGCGAACACCAGCGGCAGATGACCCATCACGGTGGCGGCGGTCGTCATCAGGATCGGCCGAAGCCGCGTGGATGCGGCTTCGACGACGGCGTTTAGCTTGTCGCTGCCCGCCTCCTGGAGCTTGTTGGCGAACTCCACGATCAGGATGCCGTTCTTCGACACCAGTCCGACCAGCGTGATCAAGCCGATCTGACTGTAGATGTTGAGCGTCGTCAGGCCGAGGAACGAGAACAGCAGCGACCCGGACAGCGCGAGCGGCACGGATCCCGCCAGGATGATGAACGGATCGCGGAAGCTCTCGAACTGCGCCGCGAGCACGAGGTAGATCAGGATTGCCGACAGGAGGAACGTGCCGAGGAAGTTGCCGCCCTCCGTCCGAAGCTGACGCGACTCGCCCGCGAAGTCCACGGCGAAGCCCTGGCCGGTCGGCAGGATGCGGCGCGCCTCGTCCTCGAGCATGCGCAGCGCGGCGTCCAGGGAGACTCCGGGCGGGATGACGCCCTGGATCCGCACGGCGTTCAACTGCTGGAACCGCTTCAATTCCCTCGGTTCGGTCGTCGTCTTCAGCGTGGCGAAGGTGGACAGCCGCACGAGCTTGTTGCCGGCGCCGGTGACGTAGATGTCCTTCAGTTGATCCGGCGTCAGCCGATTCGCCCGCTTGATCTGCGGGATCACCTTGTAGCTCCGGCCCTGGACGCTGAAGCGGTTCACGAAATCCCCGCCGAGCATCGTCGAGAGGTCGCGGCCCGCCTGCTGGAGATCGACGCCCTGCGATCGGAGCTTGTCCCGGTCGAAGACGACCTCGGCCTGCGGCTGGTCGAACTTCAAGTCGGAGTCGGCGAACATGAACAGGCCGCTCGTGAACGCCTTCTCGACGAGCCGGTTGGCGAACTCGACGAGGCGCTGCGGCTCGGCCGTCGAGGCGACGACGAAGTCCACCGGGAAATCGCCGCCGCCAGGGAGGGCCGGCGGCGCGAGGGAGATGACGCGCACCCCCGCGATCTTCGAGAGCTGCGCCGCGGTCTCGATCTGGAGCTGTTGCGTGCTCTTGGCGCGCTCGTTCCAGGGTTTGGTGACCATGCCGCCAAACCCTCCGGTCGGCAACGTGATCTGGAAGATGCTCTCCGACTCCGGGAACGACCGGTAGATGTCGTAGACCTGCGCGGAGAAGAGCTTCGTCTGATCGAGCGTCGCATTCGGCGCGGCCTGGATGATGCCGAACACCACGCTCTGATCCTCCCTCGGCGCCAGTTCCTTCTGAGAGAAGAGGTAGAAGGGCACCATCAGCAGGGCGACGATCGCCCAGAGGACGAAGACGACCGGCCGGTACTGGAGCGTACCGGTCAACACCCTGGTGTAGAGCAGCCGCACGGCGTCGAAATGGCGGTTGATCATGCCGGCAAACCCGTGCTCGACGGCGCCCGATCGCAACAGCCGCGACGACATCATCGGCGACAAGGTGAGCGCGACGACGCCAGAGACGATCACCGCGCCGGCCAGCGTGAAGGCGAACTCGCGGAACAGCGCGCCCGTGAGGCCGCCCTGCAGGCCGATCGGCGCGTACACGGCCGCGAGCGTGATCGTCATCGCGATGATCGGGCCGACCAGTTCGCGCGCCGCGGCAACGGCCGCGTCGAACGGGCGCTGGCCCATCCGGAGGTGGCGTTCCACGTTCTCCACCATCACGATCGCATCGTCCACGACGAGTCCGACCGACAGCACGATCGCGAGCAGCGTCAGCAGGTTGATCGTGAAACCCGCGACGAGCATCAGGAACACCGCCCCGACAAGAGAGATCGGAATGGCCAGCGCCGGGATGAGCGCCGAGCGCGCGGATCCCAGGAACAGGAAGATCACGAGGATGACGATCAGGAGGGTCTCCGTGAGCGTCTTGAACACCTCGTCGATCGCGTTCTGGATGTAGGTGGTCGAGTCGTAGGGAATGCCGACCTTCATGCCCACGGGGAGCTGCGCTTGGATCTCCCTGACCGCCTCGCGCACCCTGGCGATGACATCGAGCGAGTTCGCCGTCGGCAGCACCCACACGCCCATGAACGTGGAGTTCTGGCCGTTGAAGCGGACGTCCGAGTCGTAGTTCTCGGCGCCGAGCACGACGTCGGCAATCTCTCCGAGCCGGACGACGACGCCCTTGTCCTCCTTCACGACCAACTGCTGGAATTCCTCCGGCGTCTGGAGGTTGGTGTTGGCGATCAGGTTCACCGACACCATCGAGCCCTTGGTCCGGCCGAGGGCGGCGAGGTAGTTGTTCTTCGAGAGGGCGTCGCGCACCTGAGAGGGCGAGATGCCCAGCGCGGCCATCCGCTCGGGCTTGAGCCAGACCCGCATCGCAAACGTCCGGTCGCCGAGGATGTCGGCGCGCTGCACGCCGCTGATGGCCGAGAGCCGTGGCTGGACGACGCGCGTCAGGTAGTCGGTGATCTGGTTCTGGTCGAGGTTGGCGGACGAGAACCCGATGTACATCGCCGCGAACTGGTTGTCCGCGGTTTCGAGCTGGATGATCGGCGCCTGCGCCTCGGGCGGCATGTCGTTCCGCACCTGCGCCACCTTCGCCTGGATCTGCGTGAGCGCGGCGTTGGTGTCGTAGTTGAGCTTCAAGTGGACGGTGATCGTGCTCGCGCCCTGCGCGCTGGACGACTCGAGGTAGTCGATGCCGTCGGCGCTCGCGATGACGCGCTCGAGCGGCGTCGTGATGAAGCCTCGCACCAGGCTCGCGTTGGCGCCGACGTACACGGTCGTGACCCGGACGATCGCGATGTCGCTGCGCGGGTACTGACGCACCGACAGCGCGCGGACGGACTGCAGGCCGGCAATCAGAATCACCAGGTTGACGACGACGGCGAGGATCGGCCGCTTGATGAAGAGATCGGTCAGCTTCATTAGCTGTCCTCCGGCCGAGGCGCCGGCTTGTTGGACGGTCGGACCTTGTTGTTGATCTGAACCGCGGCGCCGTTTCGGAGCTTGAAGACGCCCGAGGTGACCACCTCTTCACCGGGCTTCACGCCCGACAGCACCGCCACCTGATCGCCCCTGGCGCTCCCGAGCTTGACGAACCGCTGCTCCACGCCGCGGTAGGTGGCGCCCTTCGGGTTCTTCATCTCCGCCACGACGAAGACCGAATCGCCGTACGGCGCGTAGTTGACGGCCGACGTCGGGAGAGACACCACCGTGTCGCCGGCGCCCACCGCCGCGTTGGCCTGCACGAACATCCCCGGGTGCAGCGCGCCGCCGGCGTTGGCGCACGTCGCCTGCACCTGGATGTTGCGGGTGGCCTCGTCCACGACCGAATCGATCGCGGTGACCCGGCCGGCAATCTCGGCGTTCGAGTTCTCGATCGAGACACGAACGCCGGTGCCCGACCTGAGCCTGGCGACCTGCTCCTGCGGCACGGAGAAGTTCACGTAGATCGGATTGAGCGCCTGCAGCGACACGATCGGCGCGCCGCCGGCCAGGTACTGGCCGAGGTTGATCTGGCGCAGGCCGAGGACGCCCGAGAACGGCGCCCGGATGGTCTTGCGCGCGATCGTGGCCCGCGTCTCGCCAACGCTCGCCTCGGCCTGCTTCTGCGCGGCTTCGGCCTGGTCGTACTCCGCCTGGGAGATCACGCCTTCTCCTTTCAGGCCGCGCATCCGTTCCAGGTTGACGTTCGACAGGTGACGCTGCGCTTCCGCCGCCGCGAGCTGCGCCTGCTCCTGCCGCGTGTCGAGTTGCGCGAGCGTGTCGCCTTCCTTCACGCTCCGACCCGACTCGAACCCGATCGACACGACGATGCCCGGCAGGTCCGCGCTGACCGTCACGCCGCGGACGGCCGCCACGGTGCCGATCACCGCCAGGGTTGCGGGCCATCGTTCCTCGGTGGCCATCACCGTGGTCACCGCCTCGGGCGGCGGCTGGAACGCGGAGAATTCGGCAATGGCCGAGCGCACCTGCTTCACCTTCACGGCGCCGAGCACGCCAATGACGGCGAACGCGGCGATCAACATCAAGGTCATCCGTTTCTTCATGACAGAGAAACCTCCGTCCTCATCGCTCGACTTCACGTCGTGGAATGCCCATTCCGCTATGACGCGGTGAGGGGCCACGCCGGTTCCCACGGATGAGTTCAACTCTGCTGCGACAGAGGTCACGACGGCCGAGCGGTCTGTCGTGATTCACGTCGAGATCGAGTGGGATTTGACGCGGTGAGAACGGTCAAAGCAAAAGTAAGGCCGGATCGGTCGGCAATGAGGTCACGCCAGGATCTTCAGCAGCACGTCCCGGTATTGCTGGCCCACGGGTATCTGCAGTCCGCCGCGGGTCACGACGATCCACGAGCCCTTCGTCCAGGGCTGGGCTTCCCGTACCCGGTCCAGGTTGACGATCCAGGAGCGGTGGATCCGCAGGAATCGTTGCGGATCCAGCTTGGCTTCGAGGGCCGACAGCGTGCTGCGCAGGATGTGCTTCGCCCGTTCGCAGTGGACGCACACATAGTTCCCCGTGGCCTCGAGCGCGTGGATCTCGGTGGTGGGAACCAGGAGGTACCGTTCTCGGTCCCGCACGACGATGTGGGGGCGCACCGACTGCCTGCGCTCGTGCATGTCGAGCATGGCCTGGATGCGCCGGTCGAGGTCGTCCCGGTTCTGCCGAGCCAGGACTTCCCGCGCCCGGTCCAGCGACTCCGTGAAGCGTTCCGGGTCGATGGGTTTGGTGAGGTAGTCCAGCGCATTCAGGCGAAACGCCTCGAGGGCGAACTCGTCGAAGGCGGTCACGAAGACGACGACCGGCAGGGAACCCTCCCGGCGCCAGGTCTCCGCCACTTCCAAACCACTCACGCCAGGCATCTGGATGTCCAGGAAGACCACATCGGGCGCCAGTTCCTGGAAGGCCTCGAGGGCCGAAGGTCCGTCTCCCCGCTCGCCCACCACCTGAACATCCGCATGGGCTGCCAGCAGCGTGCGCAGCCGCTCCCTCACCAGAGGCTCGTCGTCCACGACCAGGCACCGGATCATGACCGTTCTGCCTCCAGGGGAATCTGAATCCTGACGCGGAAGCCGCCGTTCGGTCGGGTGTCGATCTCCAGCCGGCCTCGTTCGCCGTACATGGCGTGGAGGCGTTCCCGCGTGTTGCCGATACCCACGCCGGGACGAAGCGGGAGAGTCGTTCCAAGACCGTCGTCCTCGACGGTCAGGACGAGCGAGGGCCCTTCGGACGCCGCAGAGACCTTCAGTCGCCCCGGCCCCACCTTCGGGGAGAGGCCATGACGAATGGCGTTCTCGACGACCGGGAGAAGAATGAGACTTGGCACCTGGACATCGAGCAGCGTCACGTCCACGCTCCACTCGACGCGCAGGCGGTCGTCGAATCGGGCCTGCTCGATCTCCAGGTACTTCCGGGTCAGCTCCATCTCCAGCACCAGGCCCATGGTGTGCCTGGATGCATCGTCGAGCATGGCTCGCAGCAGGCTGGAGAGGCGCATGAGCAGCCGGTCGGCGGTCTTGGGATCGCGATGGAGCAGCGTCGAGATGGCCTGGAGCGCGTTGAAGAGGAAATGGGGATGGATCTGTCGCTGAAGCAGGGCCAGGCGGGCTTCGGAGAGCTGACCCGCCAGGCGCTCGGCCTGGACCTCCTCCTCCCGGCGAGCCCTCGCATTGCGCATGGCCGCGGCCCCGACCAGGATGAGCAGGTAGACGAACGGCACATTGATGAAGCTGCCGAGCACGTTCTTCCTGGTTGGCAGCCAGAGCGTGAGGTGGGGCGCGCTCCAGCCGGACGCATACCAGGCCCACGCGAGATTGACGCCGCGCTGGATGAACCAGTAGGGGATGAAGACCAGGACCATGCCCAGGCAATGAGCGGCCAGGACGCGTCCCAGGCCCAGCCGCTCGATCCGGACGCGGCGGTCCATGGCGAGCACGATTGGGGCGAGGAAGGCCCAGGGCATGATGCCGACGAGCTCGCCCCAGATGAGATCCGGCCAGGCCCCGCCGAGCCCCCTCCCCTGGAGAATCCACAGCAGCGCCAGCCCCCCGAAGACCAGGAGGCGGAAGCCCAGGCGGTCCCACGAGAGCAGGAAGTCCGCCATGCGGGGCGCGTCGGTTGCCTTGTCGGCCGTCATCGTCGAACCTGCCGGATCTCCATGTCTCCTGGCCGCCGATGTTCAGGAGACGCGCGTGGCCACCCAATATATGCGATGTGCGCCGTCTGCCCACGCATTCTCGTGGAGCGAACGTCCGGCGCACAAGGCGCAGGTGTCTGGGTGGTCCTGTGGGCGCTCGTGCGGCTATGCCAGCTTGACCTCGACCACGCAGCGCTTACTGCCGCCGAGCTTCGATTCCTTGAGGAACACCTGGACCGGTCGTCCGAGAATGCCCTCGAACGATTCCTTCTGGTAGCCAACCGAGCAGTTGCACCAGAACGCAGGGGTCCGCTTGTTGTCCACCATCGGGCAATTGCACTCGCCTTCGGGCCCGACGATGGTGATGACGCCCTTCTGCTTGTCCCAGGTGAACTCGGTGCCCCAGTTCTTCTTCGCTTCGGCGAAGTACCCTTCAGGGTCGCCCTTGAACTTGACATGGAGCTGGCCCAGCTTGGCGCACTCCCGGCCGGTCTTCTCGATGATCCCGGCGCAGGCCTCCGCCGCCGGGCCGGCGGCCATGAAGCCGGCCATCTTGGCGATCTGGTACCGGGCGAAGGCGAGCCGCTGGTCCGGGGGCTCGGTCGCCGGCTTGTCGCCACCTGCCGCGTGCAACAGCCCGGGCGCACCGATTAGATTCAGCGCGCATCCGCACACGCCGAGACCGCACGCGCTCTTCAGGAACTCTTTGCGATTCACATGTCCTCCCTTCCGGGCGGGCCCGCGCCTCGTCCGGCCATTCGTGATGTGGCAGACCTCTCGCGAGAGTGTTCGCCACTCCTGGCCCGGGCGCAGCCGGAATGTGCCGGAAGGCGGAGAATGCGGGACGAACGGAGTGTTTGCGGGTGTGGGCCGGCGCTACCGGTCCCGCCGCGTCGCCTGCTATGGGTTTCCTGGCGCCGCCGGTGCGCGCACGGGCGCGGACGACGGGCGTGGCGTGCTTCGGGGCGCGGGGAGAGAATCCCGAGAGAGCACGATCATCCGCACACCGGGCGGCAGTGACCGGTAGAGCGATGCCGCATCCTTCGGGCCGAGCGCGATGCGCAGCCGCACGCTGTCGTGGTCCCTGCTGGAGAGGGCCGCCACGACATCGTGCCATTTCGCGCTCCACCACGCGCGGAGGCGCGCCATCCGTCCCGCGTCCCGATCGACGTCCAGCGGACGAACCTCGATCGACCGCCCGTCGTCGAACCGCACCTGGTACCGCGTCGGGATCGGGTACAGCTCTTCGGGCGTCGGTGGCACGGGCGGGGCCTCGGGCTCGGCGGCGTCCTTGGTGGGCGGCGCGGCCTGGATGACGAGCCGATCGAGCTGGCGCGGAGGATCGAGTTCACCGTGCGACCAGATGACGTCCTGCCACGGCCGCGGATCGCGGCGCGTGATCCAGGTCACCCGCGGCTGGCCCACCTGAAGGCCCACGACGCGATACCGCTGGAGCTCGGCGCCGTTCAGCATCAGCGTGAGATCGGCGGCGGCAGGGTCGAGCACGAGGTAGAACTCCTTGCCGTCGGCCAACTGGATCTGTCGCTCCAGGAGGCCGTTGAGCCGCTGAAGTCTCGCCGCCCGCGCCGAGTTGCCCGACGGGTCCGGCGTGGCCTCGTCCTTCGCACACGAGGTGGCCGCGAGGGCGGCCGTTCCGGCGACGAGCATCGCCAGCCAGGTCCGCGTGAACGCGTGGTGATGTGCCATGGCGTCTCAGTAGATGAAGATGTGGGTGCCGATCCGCGCGTTCGCCCAGACCTGCCGCAGGTCGTCGCGTCCGACGCGGATGCAGCCGTGCGAGACGGCACGGCCCAGCAGGCGTTCGTAGAGCGTTCCGTGGATCATGTAGCCGTTGCCGAAGTTGAGGGCGTACTCCCCGAGCGAGCCCGACTCGAGCCGGTCGGCCGGGTTGACGGGGATCGGCTGGTTTTCCTCCACGAAGGCCCAGTCGGGCTTTGCCCACACCGGGTTGCGCCTCATCGACAGAACCTCGAACCGTCCTCGCGGCGAGTCGAACACCCACTCTCGCTTCTTGCCGCCGGACTCCTTCAGTACCATCCCCGACCCGGCCGAGCACTTCGCCTCGAGCAGCGTGTCGTCATCGCGCTTGAGGTAGAGCCGGTTCTGCGTCTGGTCGATGACGATGTAGACGCCTCGGGGGACGGTCGCCTTGAGACGCGCGGTGAGGTCGCGGTTCCGCCGGTCGAGACGCACGGCCCCTTGCCTCAGTTCCCGTTCGGTGGTCGCCGCTTTGGCCACGATCGGAGGCGGTTGGTCGACATACGGCTCGTAGTGGTAGCCGGTGCCGGCCCAGGCGATGCTGGCGAGCAGCGCGGCGATCCCGGCCGCGACGGCTGTCGATCGCCGGTCGAGGGGAACCGGACCGAGGCGGCGCGGCCCGCGCACGACGCTCCGAGCCTGGTCGGCCTCCGGAGGCTGGGCGGCCGGGCGAGGTTCAGGGTCTGCGGTCGGCGGCGTCCCGGCGGCGTCCCCTGGCGAACTCGGCAATGGGTCCATAGGTGTCGCTCCCGACAATGGTCACGGGTGTGCCCACGCTCACGCGGCCGAACAGGTCCTCGATCTCCGGATTGGTGACCGCGACGCACCCTTCCGTCCAGTCGCGGCGACGCCCGCCTCCGCCATGGATCTCGATGAGCCCGCCGATTCGGGCCGACGCCGGGATGTCGCCGCGGCGACGAGCGCGGCCGAACTCCGCACGATCGCCGGCGTTGGGATAGTCGATGAGCAGCGCCTTGTAGAAGTCGGACGCCAGGTGGTCCAGCCGAGCCACGACGCGGTAGCGTCCCTCGGGCGTGGAGCCGTCGCCCTCCCGGCGTTTGTCGGCAATCCAGTTGAAGCCGAGTTCGACGGTATAGGTCTTCACCGGCTCGCCGCGCACGAAGAGCGTCATCTCGTGCGCGTCCTTCACGACGACGATGGCCGCGCGCCCCTCGCGTCGGGACCAGGCAATCGTCTCGCGTTTCCAGCCCTGCCATCGCGCGATCGTCCCGGCGTCGGCGTACCGGGCCGCGAGCGCGGCGGCCCGGTCGCGGACCTGGTCGGCCAGCGCCGCCGCCACCCGGGCGCGCGCCGCGGCCGTCTCGAGATCGCCCGCGTGCTGGTAGGCACGTGCCTCGTCGAGGACGGTGCGTGAGGTCGCCAGGAGTTGTCGATCGGGTCCGAGGTAGATCGTCGCCGCGGCCGTCTCGGCGGCCGCGACCGCCTGGCTGGCCTTGTCGATCTGCTCGCCGGCGGAGTTGGCTCCTGCGGCGCGCCGGTCGCGTGCCGACCGCTCAGCGGCGCGCGCGGAGGCTTCGGCCGCCGACCACGCGGCGACGACGGGCGCCGCGTCGGGGATTGGCCACACGCGAACCTGCTCGACGCGCTGCCGCGTGAGCGCCTCGCGCGACGCACGTTCGGCGACCGCCAACTCGTCCGGCGCCCAGTGCATCGCGTTCGCGGCTCGCGCGGCACCGACGGCGGAGCCGGCGGCGGCGGCCGCCATCTGCATCATCGCGCCGCGGCGAAGCGCCACGCCTCGCACGGCCAACGCCGCGCCGGCCAGGCACACCACACCAACGGCCACTGCGCCGGCCGTCCGCCACGCATGGCGACTACCGCGCCGCATGAGCCTCACCCCGCACGTCGTCGCTGCTCCGAGACCAGCGCTACTTCTTCTTGACGGCCATGGCCGCCTCGACCGAGGTCTTGACCGTCGTGGCCGCGTTCTTCGCCGACTCCGCCTTCGCCTTCACCTCGAGGAACTTCGCCGTGCCCATGGCCGCCTCGGCCTCGGTGATGGTGGTCGCCGCGTTGGTGAGGTCGGTCTTCATGGCCGCGATGTCGGCAGCCGAGCCCTTGCCCTTCGGCGCCTTGTCGAGGAGGCCCTGAGCCTCGGTGAGCGCGGCCTTCGCGTCGGCGATGGCCTGGGTGGCGTCGGCCTTCGCCTTCTCCTTGCCGGCCGCGGCGTCCGCGGCGGCCTTCTCGCCGGCGGCCTTCGCGGCGAGGGCGAGGTCCTTGGCCTTGTCGAACGACTTGAACATCTTGCCGTCCTGCGCCTTCAGTTCGGCGTCGAGCGCGGCCTGGGCGTCCTCGGCCGCCTTCAACGACGCGGCGGCGTACTCGCCCGCGCCAGCCGTGCCGGCGGCGGTGATCGCGGCCTTCGCTGCATCGATGTCGGCTGTCGGCGGCGTGCCGCAGCCGACGACTGTGACGGCCAGGCCGAGAACCAGGATGGAAAGTCCGAGACGAATGCGCATGATCTGTCTCCTTTGAACGGTGTCCCGCGACCTCACTCCGGGCCTCGGGAACGCACGGCGGATCATACTACTGCCCGACCGTGACGGCACGTGTTCCCTTCGCGCGCGGACGGGGACGGGGCCATGATGGACCCGGTTGCTTCGCCGTCGCGCCGTGGCCGATGCCGTGGGAACCCTGATGTGACCTCTTCCAGCCTTCGGATCCGCATTGTCGCACTGGTGATGCTGGCGGCGAGTCCGGGCGTCGTCGTGCCCTGCTGCGCCATCGGTACCCAGCGCCGAGCTGCGCGCGAGGCATCCTCGAGGGCCTCGCCAGCCATCCTTCCATCGTGGCCCTCGACGCCACGGCGCCCAACCGCGACTTGTTCTGCAGCTCGCTGCCCTCGCCCGGGTCCCTCAATCTCATGGACCGTGAGTACGTCAGGAGGGCGCTGGCCACCCGACAGTTCACGGTCGGGGAGTTCCGGATCGGGCGGCTCAACGGCCGACCGGTGCTGGCGTGTGCCCTGCCGCTGCTCCGTTTGCCCTGCCGCTGCTCGACGAGGCGGGCGCGCCCGCGATCCTGATCGTCGTCCCCACCAGGAGGCGCATCGATTCGTGGGTCATGGTTGCCGCCGGTGGACGGTTGGGTCAATGCCGCGCCGGGTACTTCATCTCGCCCGCGCGAATCGGCACCGTGAGCAGGTTCTCCTTCGGCGGAATCGGGCAGTTGTAATGAGGCGAGTAGTTGCACAGCGGGTTGGTCGCCTTGTTGAAGTCCAGCACGTAGGTGCCGCCGGCCTCCGCGCACGGGATGAACAGGTAGCGGCCAACCTCGTACGTCTCGTTGCCCGTCGTCAGGTCGCGGAATGCCACGAACAGCTCATCGCCGGCCTTGGGTGACGCGACACTCGCCAGGACCGTCAGGCGCTGCGCGGTTCGGTCGACGCTGAACTCGAAGGTTCCCACCCGAAAGTACTCCTTCCGCAGACCCCGACTCGTCGTGATCGTCACCGGCGCGGGGGTCGGGTTCGCCACGTAGCGGGCCTTCACCTGGAGTGATGGAGCGGGCGGGTACCACTTCAGGCCTGCGTAGGCTGTTCGCGCGGGCAACTCGGGATCGAACACCCGCGCGTTTCCCGTGTCCGGCCGCGCGTACAACTCCACGAAGAACCTGCCGATGCGGACCACCTCGCGCGGCGCGAGCTTCGTCCGTCCGGTCACGGCCGCACCCGGCAGTCCCGAGACGTCACCCTCGCCGCTCGTCTTGACCACGAGGGGAGGCGTTCCCGCCACCGGCGTCACCCAGAACGCGCCGGCGTCCAAGGTGAGTTCGATGATGTCAGGCGCCGCGGGACTCGTGCCGAACTCCGCGCCGGAGGGCCCAATCCCGAGACGCATCGCCTGCCCTGGTGAGAAGTACTGCACGGCAACCGCCGTGAACGGCGACATCGGTGCGTTCGCGTACGCGTCATCGGCTGTCTTGTGCGAAGCCAGGATCGCGGCAACCGGGTCGGTCGGCGTTGCGGCGGGCTTCTGCGCGCCGCCTTGCGCGGGTGCGACACAGGGAACCGCCAGCGCCGCCATCATCACCAGGACAATCCGTCTTCGCAGACTGTTTCCGCTCATGAGTACCTACGACTTTCTGTGGGCAGCGGTGGACGCCGCCGTCGCTGATGTGAAACCGACGTTTGCGCCGGCGTGCGGACCAGGAAGCAGTATACGGCGCCGGCCGGCGTAACATACTCGGACGGTCGGCCTGCCGTGACCGGGCCAGGCGGTGGCACGATCCACCCGCGCGACCGGAAGCGATAGAGTGGGGGTGGGAGCAAACGTAATGACCAAAGCGGGCAACCGGATCTCGTCGATAGGAACCACGCGCACATTTCTCGCGGTCGGGGCCTGCTCGGAGGCGCTGTTCAACGTCCTGGACCGCGCGTTCGAACACCCCTTGAAGGCCGAGGAGCACGCCGCCGTGCCCTTCGCGGGCGGAATCATGCAGCACGGCTACCAGTGCGGCATGATTTGGGGCGCGGCGCTGGCCGCAGGGGCACAGGCGTATCGACGCTTCGGTTCGGGTCCCGAAGCCGAGATGAGGGCGATCATCGCCGCACGAAGGCTCGTGGACGCCTTCCGCGCCCGCAATGGACACATCAACTGTCTCGAGATCACCGACCTGGACCAGTCGTCGTCAACCATGAAGATGATGACCTATTTCCTCCTGAAAGGCGGGACCATCGGTTGTTTTCGCATGGCCGCGAAATATGCCCCGGTCGCGTTCAGTGAGATAGACGCGGCTCTCTCCGACGCGCACGTCGAGGCGCCCTCCGCTCCGGTGAGTTGCGCGGCGATGCTGGCGCGGAAGATGGGTGCATCCGACGTGCACGCCGTCATGGCCGCGGGACTGGCGGGCGGAATCGGCCTGTGTGGAGGTGCCTGCGGGGCGTTGGGGGCCGCGATCTGGATCATCGGGATGAGAGACAGCAGGGAACGAGACGGCAAGGTCGGTTTCAGGGATCCCGGCGCGGCGAGGGCCATTGAAGCGTTCATGAAGTGCACCGACTACGAATTCGAGTGCTCCGAGATAGTCGGACGGAGATTCGAGAGCGTCGGCGACCACGCCGGGCACGTTTGCGCTGGAGGCTGCTCGAAGATCATCGAGACGTTGGCTGCTCAGTGATGCCAGCGGGGGCGGGCCGACCGGGAGGAACGCGCACACCTGTGACGGAGGTTCACGGCTGCTCGCGCCCCACGCCTCGTCCTGTCAAGCACTTGCGGTATGGCTCGAAGGTTGCTGTGGCACCGGGCATGATTCAGCGCATGACACGCCTCGCCCTCGTCCTGCTCCTGTTCGTGCCCGGCGTCGCGTTCGGTCGGGGGCCGCAGGCCCCGACCAACGTCAACACTCGCTACGAGGTCGAGAGCGTCTCGGTCTCCGGCGTCTCGGACTCGACGATCAGCCGGTCGCTGCGCCGCGACATGCAGAAGCTCGTTGGGAACAAGTACGATCCCGACGCAGCCGACCATTTCGCCCACAGACTGCGGAGCGAGCTGCAGGGCTACACGGTGACCGTCAAGGTGAAGCGCGGCGAGCGTCCCGACTGCGTCAAGGTCGTCTACGACGCGGAGCGAACCCGGAGACCCTCGTTCGACGCGCGCGTGTCGCCGCTTCTCTACACCACCCACGACGGATTCAGCGGCGCCATCGTGCCCGGCTTCGAGACGCACCACAACTACTTCTCGTTCGGTCTCGTCAGCAGCGCCGACGAACTGCTCGAGCGCAACAATGGTGTGCTCCTGCGCTACGAGCACCGCAGGGTTGGAACCGACAAGGTGCAGGTCGGCTTCGAGTACGACTACTTCCACCCCTCCTTCGAGAGTGAGACGGAGGCGGCCCTCGTGACTGCTCCCTGGGTTCCCGGGACCTACCGCCGGCGGGAGGTCTTCTCGCCTTCGGTCTCGGTTCTTCCGATCCGGGACATCAAGGTGACGTTCGGCGGCAGTTTCCAGACGCTGGAGATGCAGTACCCGACGCCCCACGACCAGGCCGCAAACGCATTCACCTTCGGCGTGCAGTTCCGGCGCGACGTGCGGCCGCGCCGCGGTCTCCGCCACTCGATCGGCGCCGAATACAGCGTGCGCGACGCGACATCGACGCTCGAGAGCGACTTCTCCTACACCCGACACCTGGTCGCGGCCGACTACACGCTCCGCGTGAGACGACAGTCGTTCGGGCTCCACTTCCAGGGCGGTCACCTCAGCGGCCGGGCCCCGCTGTTCGAGCGCTTCTCGATCGGCAACGCCACGACGCTGCGAGGATGGGACAAGTTCGACGTCGCCCCGCTCGGCGGCAGCCGGCTCGCCTACGGCTCGCTCGAGTACCGATACCGTCCGTTCCAGGTGTTCTACGACTTCGGCTCGGTCTGGGAGCCGTCGCAGGGTGTGGACGTGAAACACAGCGTCGGGGTCGGGTTGGCGTGGAAGAACGGCTTCTTCATGTCGCTAGGGATCCCCCTCCGGTTCCACGGCGTGACACCCGCGTTCATGTTCGGCTTCAGGCGCTAGTTCCGCGGGTGACTGACATGACCCAGCCATTCATCACCTGCGGCACCGACCACCCGCACCGGCGCGGCCGGCGCCGCGTCCGGGCGTTGCTCGGTGCGGCCGTGGCGCTTGCCGTGTTCTCTCACCTGTCGGCGCAGTCCGCGCTGTTGAAGGTCGAACGCGACGGTGATCGCCTCCGTCTCTCGGCTCCCCAGTTTCACGTCCTCACGGGCACGCCGCTCCAGCGCTTGCGCGATGGCAGGTCGGTGACCTACGTCTTCTCCGCATCGCTCCAGGTCGAACGCGGGGGGGCGCGAGGTGCCAGCCTCACGCGGCAGGTGATCTTCAGCTACGACCTCTGGGAAGAGCGATTCTCGGTGGCGCAGGTGGACGACCCGAAGGTGGCCAGGTCGCACCTGACGGCCGCGGCGGCAGAGGCCTGGTGCCTCGAGCTCCTGGCGCTGCCGGTCCGGGCCGCCCCGGCGGACAAAACCTTCGTGGTAAAGTTGGAATGCTCGTTGCGCGAGGAAGGCGCGCAGGCCGCCGACGCGCCTTCGGCCGCGACGTTCACGGGCTTGATCGACCTGCTCAGCCGCAAGACACGCGCGGCGCCGCCCCGCTGGGAGGCGGTTTCCCTCCCGCAGCGGCTCGCCGACATCAAGGACAAGGCGCCGAAGTGACCGAGCGAGCACGCCGGGGTGGGGAGGGCCGACTCTCGACATGGGCGTGAATCGGCTGCGCCACAAGCTCGTCCTGGTGTTCCTGGCGGCCACACTGCTGCCGCTGGCCGCGATCCTCTGGATGAGTTCCGCCCTGATGTCGCGGAGCCTGGCCTTCGTCGCCACCGACGATGTGGCGACGCTCGCCGGCTCGCTCGAGGGCGTGGGCCGCGAGTACTACCGGCAGACCCGGCAGCACCTGAAGGACGAGGCCATCTCCGGCCGACTCGATCCGCAGCGTCTCGCCGAGTCCTCGCGGGCGGGTTGGCCGGCGCCGCTCCAGCATTTCTGGGACAGCTCCGAGGCTGAGCGCTTCATCCTGTCCGAGCCTGACGGTGAACGCCTGCACTACGCGGTGAGGCGGGACCATCAGCTGTGGCTCTACACCACGTCCCTCGACGGCGTCCGCATGGGCGAGATCACGCGGCAGATTCGCGAGGCGCGCGCCCGCGCCGGCGAACTCCGTCAGCGCAATCTCCCGCGCGGGTTCACGCTGGCCCTGGTGCTCTCGAGCGCGCTCGTCTGGGTCTTCTCGCTCTCTGTCGTGTTCTACCTGTCGATCCGCATCAGCCGGCCGATCCAGCAGTTGACGGCGGGGCTCGGGGACGTGGCGGCCGGCCGTTTTGGCACGCGTCTCCAGTCCACCGGGCGAGACGAGATCGGCCTCGCGATCGAGGCGTTCAACCAGACGGCCGGTCACCTGCAGCAGAGCCGGGACCGCCTCGTGTATCTGACACAGGTGGCGAGCTGGCAACTGCTGGCGCGCAAGATGGCGCACGAGTTGAAGAACTCCCTCACGCCGATTCGGCTCACCGTGGAGGAGATCGTGGCGCGGCAGTCGTCGGCCGGCCCGGAGTTCTTCGAGCAGGCCGCCGCGATCGTGGTGGACGAGGTGACGAGCCTCGAGCGCCGCGTTCGCGCGTTCTCGGAGTTCGCCGCCGAACCCGAGGTGCATCCGGCCCGGCTCGATCTCGATGCCATCGTTCGCGAGCGCGTGCAGTTCCTGCGCGGCGGGCATCCCGGGGTCTCCTACCAGGTCGCCTCGTCCCAGGACGCGCCGACCGGCTGGGCGGACGGAGACCACGTGAAGGGTATCGTGACCAACCTCCTGGAAAACGCCGCCGAGGCCGCCGGAGATGGTGGCGTGGTGCTGGCGGTCGCAGGCAGGTCGGGGCACGACGCGGTCGTCGAAGTGCACGACTCGGGGCCGGGCGTGAGCGGGGACGCCCGCGCGCGGCTCTTCGAGCCCTCCATCTCGTTCAAGAAGCACGGCATGGGGCTCGGCCTGGCCATCTCGCGCAAGAACGCGCTGCTCGCCGGCGGAGACCTCACCCTGATCGAGGGGCGACTCGGCGGCGCCGGGTTCAGGCTGGCGATCCCGACTTCGGAGAGAGCCGAACGATGACCGCGAAGACGATCGTGATCGTGGACGATGAGGAGAACGTCGGCGCCTCGCTTCGGCTGGTGCTGGAAGGCGCGGGTTACGTGGTGGCTGTGTGCCGCTCCGCCGCCGACTTCCGGCGGCGACTGGCCCGCTCGCACGCCGAGGCCTACCTGCTGGACGTGCGCCTGCCCGACGCCAACGGCATCGAGCTGCTCCCGCTCGTCGCCGAGCAGCGCCCGCACGCGCCGGTGATCATGATTTCGGGACACGCGACCATTGCCGACGCGGTGGCGGCGACCCGCGCGGGGGCCTTCGACTTCCTCGAGAAGCCGCTCGGGCGCGACCGGCTGCTGCTGGTATTGAAGAACGCGCTCGAGCAGGCGGCCCTGCAGCGGGAGAACGCGCGGCTGCGCGAACTGGTTGGTGACGCGCCCCGCATGATCGGATCGAGCGCGGCCTTCCAGCGTGTGCTCGAACAGGCGACACAGGTGGCGCGATCCGACGCCCGGGTGCTGCTGACGGGGGAATCGGGCACGGGCAAGGAACTGCTGGCGGCGCACATGCACCGGAACAGTCCGTTCGCGACGGGCCCGTTCGTGAAGGTCAACTGTGCGGCCATTCCCGTGGACCTGCTCGAGAGCGAACTGTTCGGTCACGAGAAGGGCGCATTCACCGGCGCGACCTCGAGCCGGCGCGGCAAGTTCGAGTTGGCCGACGGGGGGACGATCTTCCTCGACGAAGTGCGCGACCTGCACGAGGCGTCGCAGGCCAAGCTCCTTCGGGTACTGCAGGAGGGGGAATTCCAGCGCGTCGGGGGCGAGCGCACCATGCAGGTCACCGTCCGCGTCGTCTCCGCGACCAACCAGGACCTGGCGGCGCTCGTGGCGGAGAAGAAGTTCCGCGAGGACCTGTACTATCGCCTGAGCGTCGTTCCGATTCGCGTGCCGCCGCTCAGGGAACGCCCCGAGGACATCCGCCCGCTGGCGGAGTACTTCGTCGACGAGTTCTGCCGCCGCAACAACTTCAAGCCCAAGCGGATCGACGGCGGCGTGTTCGAGGAGTTCCGCGCGTACCGATGGCCCGGCAACATTCGCGAACTGCGGAACGTCGTCGAGCGGATGGCCATTCTCGCGCCGGATCCGATCACCGCCGACGCGGTCCCGGTCGAGATCCGGCTGTCCCACCAGCCGGGCGCGCCGTCCACGCTCGAAGAGACACGCGCCCAGGCCGAGCGCGACCTGGTGCGCGAGGCGCTCGCCCACGCCGGCTGGAACATCTCGGCCGCCGCCCGCGCTCTGGGGATCGAGCGCACGCGCCTGCACAAGCGGATCCGGGCCCTCGGCCTCGAACGCGAGGGCCGGGGCCGTTGACTCGACGTCTCGATGTAGGCACAATGACCACATGGAGCGAACAGCCGTCGGCGCGCGAGAGCTGAAGACGCGGCTCGGCACGTATCTCCGCCGCGTTCGCGCAGGGCGCATCGTGCTCGTGACGGACCGCGGCGAGCCGGTAGCGGAACTGCGGCCGCTGCCTCCCGACTCCAGCGTGCCCGCGGCCCTGTTGAAACTCTCCGGCAGGCGGGCCGTGACCCTTCCCGCTCGTGAATCGATGGCGGCCTTCCGGCCGATCCGGTGCACGGGACGTTCGCTGTCCTCGGCCGTTCTCGAGGACCGGGAGGAGCGTCTCTGATCCGCTACTTCGACGCGAGCGCGTTGGTGAAGCGTTACGTCCGGGAACCTGGCGCCGCGGCGGTCCGCCGTCTGCTCGAGGCGGATTCGGCAGCTGCAAGCCGCCTCTCGGAGGTAGAGGTCTCGTCCGCGCTGGTTCGCCGCGCGCGGGAAGGCGCGTTCTCGATCGTGGATCGGGACCGGGCGCTGGCCTCGCTCGCCGACGACGTCGCGACGTGGATCGTCGTCGAGTGCACTCCGGAGGTTGCGGCCGACGCGCGAGCACTCCTGCTTCGCCATCGGCTGCGGGCCGGTGATGCCGTGCAGCTCGCGAGCTGCCTCTTCCTGCAACGCGAGGTGCGCCAGCCCGTGCCCTTCGTCGCGTTCGACGACCGGCTGACGGAGGCGGCCCGGCACGAGGGGTTGACCGTTGAATCTCTGCCGAAGGGCCGACGGTGAGGTCGGCGAGCGCCAGGGCATCATGGTTCGGCGGGGCTCACGACGCGCTGCGCTCCACTCGAGCTATCGTTTCCGTTTCGCGATGGTCGTCCTTCTCTTGAACTCGATGCTGACGCCCGGGAGCCCCTTCACGTCGAACGTCGTTCCCTGCGCGGAGACCAGTTCCCGATCGGGCTGGCCGGGAAGCCGCGCGTCCGCATCGCCGCGTCTGCCCGCCGGGTGAAGACGGTCTGCGTCACCTTCGGCTCGAACGGAATCGCGACGCCCGTCAGATCCATTCTGCGCCGATCGGCGGTCGAGGACGATCTCGACGCGGAACTGCGTGTCCACCTGCTGATTCGCGCGGAAGATCTCGAGCGAAGTGGCCTGTCGCGCGTCGAGGCGGAACGGCGGGCGCCCTTCCGGCGGTTCGGGCGTCGAGTGTCGACTTGATGGTCGCGCTGCGGGACGAATGGCCGCCGACGCGTGTGCTACAGTGGCGTCGGCACGAGCCATGGACCACGCGGTCGAGCCAATTCTCCTCGGGTTCTCGTCGGGACTGATCTGCACGGCGTCGTGCGGCGCGGTGCTCCTTCCGTTCCTGCTGTCGCGAGATCGCGGTCTTGGCGGGACCGCGGCGCTGCTCGCGCAGTTCCTGATCGGCCGGCTCGTCGGCTACGAGTTCTACGCCACGCTGGTTTGGGGCGCCGTGGTGGCGGTACCCTCCGGCCTTCGGGCGAACGCCCTCGTCTTCGGGACGGCCCATCTCGTGCTGGCGCTGATGCTCGGGTGGTACGCCGCGACGGCCGGGCGTTACTACGTGTCGTGTGGGTCCGCCCGCCGCCGGTTCTCATCCCTCCTCGTCGAACGCGCCGGCTGGCTTGGGCCCACGCTCCTCGGCCTGCTGAGCGGCGTGAACCTGTGCGGTCCCTTCGTGGCCGCGACGGTGCGCGCGGCCGAGACGCCCGGCTTGCTGTCGTCGCTGATCTTCTTCGGCCTCTTCTTCGTGGGCACGACGGTCTGGTTCCTGCCGTTTCTCGGCGCAGCCCCGCTGCGGCGCCTCCAGGGCGCGGTGCCGATCGCACGGGTGGCGATGGCAGTGGTGGCGGTCTACTACGCGTATCTGGGCATCGTGTCCCTCGGCGCGAGGTGGTTGCATGGGTGATTCCGCCGTGAAGCGGTCGATCGGCCGGTCGATCGTGCTGACCGTCCCGATGTTCCTCTGGGCGCTGCTGATGTTCTCTCGGGTATTCGCGATGAACGGGCTCGCGCCGAAGCTCGGTGGGCTGGCCACGCTGATCTTCATGGTGGTGCTCTTCTTCCTGATGCTGAAGACGGGGCGGACCCATCGGTGGCGGCGCGTGTTCTTCGTGGCGATGGGCGTCCTGTTCCCGGTCGGATTCATCGCCGCGCTGGTCGCCGAGCGGGGCGCGATGTCGATCTCGGTCGAGCAGATGCTGCTCGGCAACACACCGTTCTGCTTCCTCGCGATCCCGATGATGATCGTGCCGGCCGCACTGACCCGCACGATCATCTTCCCCGGGTCGATCCTGCCGACCGCCAGCAACCCGCACGCGATTGCCGCGATGGTCGGCCTCTGGCTCGCGGCCACGATCGTCCTCGGCAAGGGGTGGTGCGCGTTCGCGTGCTTCTTCGGCGGCATCGAGGAGGGCTGCGCGGCCATCCGCCGGAAGCCGGTGATTCGCCGGATCGCGCCGGCGTGGCGCTGGGGACCGTGGGGCGTGCTGGCCGCCATCGTGCTGTTGTCGGCAGCCACGTTCGAGCCCACCTACTGCGCGTGGCTGTGCCCGTTCAAGGCCGTGACCGAGTTCCCCGCGGTACGGTCGTTCGAGACGGCTGTACAGTTCGGGATCTTCACGACGCTGTTCGCGGGCCTGGTCGTGGCGCTGCCGGTGATGACGAAGAAGCGCACCCAATGCGCCTTCTTCTGCCCGTTCGGCGCGTTCCAGTCGGTATCGAACAAGCTGAGTGTGTTCGACATCCGCATCGACCGCAGCAAGTGCCTCGATTGCGTCGCGTGCCGTGAGAGCTGTCCGACCCTCTCGATCGACGCCGAATCGACGGCGAAGGGCGTGACGCGGATGTCGTGCACGAAGTGCGGCGCGTGCGTGGATACGTGCAAGAAGGGCGCGGCGGTCTGGCACGTCAAGGGGACGACGGTCGGCGTGAAACCGGAACGCGCCCGCCTGCTGTATCTCTACGCGGCGTGGGCGTTCGCGACGATGTTCGGAGGGAGCATCATCGCCAACTCGGTGCAGACCATCCTGTCGTTCGGAGGCGTGCGATGAAACGCATGACGACCGTGCTGGGCTACACTGGGGCGGCGCTGACGATCGTGGCCGCCATCCTGACGCCGTTCGTCCTGCGGGGCGCGTTCACGAACGGCGTGGCGAGCCTGGGGCTGCACATCGACCCGGTCTTCGGCGGGGGCGCCGAGGTTCGGAGCATCGTCCACGACCGCTATCGGATCGCCGTGCACGAGGTGATTCGGCCGGGCGGGCTCTGGCCCCGCGTGGGGCCGTTCGTGCAGGTGGCGTGGGCGCCGGTTGACGCGCTGCCCTCGCGCGTCTCGGACGAGGTCGACGTGGACGGTGATGGCCGCGCCGACGCGCTGGTGTCGTTCGACGTGCCCGGGGATCCGCAGGCGCCGCTCTCGGTGGACATCGTCGCGCGGACGCGGGTGGTGCGCGGCTTCAGGACCGGTCGCGGCGCCGGCGAGTCGTTCGATGCCCTCGCGATCCGGCTCCGCGATCGAATCGTCGTGCGCATCCCGCTCGATGGGGCAGTCGCGCTGGCTGCCGCTCACTGACGCCCGCACTCAGGTCGTGACGGGCCTCGCCTCAGGAAGGCGAGCGCGCTGATCTCGCCATGAGGGGACTCGTCGTGTCATTTACGTCGCCGACATTTCTGTTCCTCTTCCTTCCCGTCGTACTGGCGGTCTACTGGGTCTGTCGATGGCGTCGGCCTCGCGATCTCTTCCTGCTGGTGGCCAGTCTCATCTTCTACGCCTGGGGCGAAGGACCGGTTGTCGGCCTGCTCCTCGGCTCGATTGTGGCGAACTACGCGCTCGGGCTGATGCTGGAGCAGCCTCGACTCGGCCGGTGGCGAGTGTGGGCAATCGCGGCAGCGGTGATGATCAACCTCACGCCGCTCTTGTTGATGAAATACGCGGGTTTTGTCCTCGTCAACGCCAACAGGATGCTGGCATTCGTCGGAGGGACACCGTTCATCGTGCCCAACTGGCACGTGCCGGCCGGCATCTCGTTCTTCACGTTCATGGCGCTGACCTACGTCCTCGCCATTCACCGCCAGGAAATCGCGGCCCAGCGTGACCCGCTGAAACTGGGCCTCTTCATCGCCCTCTTCCCGACCATCATGGCGGGACCGATCCTTCGCTACCACGACCTCGCGCATCAGCTTGCCGACCGGGTGCTCACGCGTGAATCCGGGGCCGAGGGCGCGCGCCGATTCGTGTACGGCCTCGCCAAGAAGGCGCTGATCGCGGACACCCTGGCTGGACCTGCGAACATGGTCTTCTCGCTCGGACTCCAGGACCTTTCGACAGGCGTCGCGTGGCTCGGCCTCGGGTGCTTCACACTGCAGATCTTCTTCGATTTCTCCGGCTACTCGGACATGGCCATCGGTCTTGGCAGGATGCTGGGATTCCGGTTCGCCGAGAATTTCGACCATCCGTACACTGCGTTGTCGCTGCGGGCATTCTGGACGCGCTGGCACATTTCGCTCTCGTCCTGGTTCCGCGACTACGTGTTCCTGCGCGTCGCGTACCCCGTGGGCAGGGCCTTGGAGGGATGGGGCTCCACCCGTCTCCAGGACCAGGGGGCCTACGTGGCCGCCACGCTGGTCACGATGCTCTTGATCGGCTTGTGGCACGGGGCGAGTTGGACCTTTGTGGCGTGGGGCCTTTACAACGGACTCGTGCTGGCGGTCGAACGCACGCGCGTGGGCAAGCGCATCGGGCGGCTTCCGCGGCCGGTTCAGCACATCTACACCATGTTCGTCGTGATGATTGGCTGGACGATCTTCAGGGCGAGTTCCGCGAGGCAGGCCGCCCGGTACCTGGCCGCGCTCGTCGGGCTCGGAGGCAGCTCCGCGCTGCCGGTCACGACTTACGGCGGGTTCGACGTCGTCCTCGCCCTGCTCGCCGGCGTGTTGTTGTCGACCAGGTTCGGAGGCCTGACCGGGACGTGGCTCCGCGTTCGGGTCCAACGTGCCGGGACAATCGGGTCGGCATTCCTGACGCTTGGAGAAATCGTCGTCGTCATGGGCCTGTTGATCGCTTCCCTGTCCTGGCTCTCTGCCGGGACGTTCACGCCGTTCATCTACTTCCGGTTCTAGACATGGCAGTGACGAACACCGCACGGCGCGCCATCGCGGATATCGCCATCACGGTCGCCCTCTTCGGGGCGCTCGTGCTTCCCGTAACAGGACCGGCACTCGGACTGGACGCGTCCCGGTCTCCGAACGAGCGGCGTGCGAAGGCGCCGCCGCCCTCCAGGCCCCGGTCCCTGCAGGCAGCGTGGGGTTTTCCGGGACAGTTCGATTCGTACTTTCGCGATCATTTCGGGTTTCGCAGCTGGCTCATTCGCCTGCACAGTCGCGCATCGCTCGCGATGGAGACCCGTCCGACCGACACGGTGCCGGTCGTTATCGGACGCGATCGATGGCTCTACTACTCAGGGGACGATGCGCTGAGGTACGTGGAGGGACGAAACCGCTTCTCCGACGAAGCGCTGCGAAACTGGGTCACGTGTCTCCAGGACCGGAGTCGCTGGCTCGCGAAGCGAGGTGCCCGTTACCTGGTTGTCATCGCTCCAGGGAAGTCATCGGTCTACCCGGAGCATCTCCCGGCCTGGATTCCTCTCACGACCGAGGGCAACCGGCTGGATCAGCTCGTGAAGGCCGTGAAGGGGGTACCCGACGTCGAACTTCTCGACCTGCGCAGCACATTGCGCGAGGCGAAGCGAGGGGCCCAGGTCTACGACACGACGGACACGCACTGGAACGCCCTGGGCGCCCACGCCGCCTACGTCGCGATCATCGATCGTCTCGCGCGGTGGTTTCCCGGTGAGGCACCCGTGCCGCTGTCTCGGTTCGATCTCAGCTGGAGACGCGGGTCTGGCGATCTTTCGGAGATGCTGGGCCTCGGCGAGTCCATGCAGGAGACGATCCCGATCCTGGTCCGGCGCTCGCCGAACTCGTTCCAGAACGTCGACGGACGTGCGTTCGCCTCGCTGTCCCGCTTCCCGCCGATCGTCACGGAGAATCGGAAGGCTCGCATCGAGCGCGCCGTGGTCTTCAGGGATTCGTTCTCCATCGCCTTGATGCCGTTCCTGCCTGAGCACTTCGGCCGGTCCGTGTTCCTCCGGACCACGGAGTTCGAGGCCGGCGTGGTGGAGACGGAACGTCCCGTTCTCGTCATCCAGGAATACGCGGAGAGGTTTCTCTCTGTACTCAGCCCGGTGAATCAGCCGGCGATTCTCCAGGAGCTCCACCGCGGGACAAGGTGACGGGAAGAGGTGACACGCTCCATTTACCGGGTCGCAAGCATGGAAGGTGTCACCGTTTCAGCCCGACCGTCCTCGGCGCCTTCGCGGTGCGCGACGCACTCACCAGCGTCATCGTCCTCGGGCACTCGAGCACCGTGTCGCTGCCGGAGGCCAGCTACTCGTCGGTGCTTCGCTGCCGGCGTGATGTCAGCGGCAACGTGCGCGACATCCACCAGCAGGATGGCCGGCTGAACCAGCACTCGCTGGAGTTGACGGCGTCAGCGCACGGTCCGATGCAGTCCGGCGCAGTCGTCTGCCACGGCGCGCGGGACCGCGTGTACGAGGGTTCGCTCGCCGCCTTCGTGGCGTCGAACGAGTTGACGCATTCGGTCCACCCCGGCCGTCTCGCCTGGGTGGCCGACGCAAGCCAGCGCGACCAGGTCGTGATGCAGTGCGGGGCGGCGGTGCCCGTCAGCCGCCTGCGCCGCGCTGCTCCCGCTGCTCGAGACGAGACGGGGATGGCGTTTGGCTGAAGCCATGCGCCGACCGGCGATTGCCGGCGTCGATGCCAGATTCGGACACCGACAGCCCCGCCAATCCGAGATGTTGGATTCGACGAACCGGATCCGACGGCCCTCGGAAACTGCCCGCAGATCCGCACGTTTTCCCCCGCGAAACCGATCACTTCCGAAAAGACAGCCTCGAAGATTCCCCCTAACGTGGGAAGAGCGCGGATTCACCGTGAGCGCGCTCGATGGCCCTGCGATGGGTCCGCGGCGACGCCTGCGCCCTCGGTCTTGCGGCAATCAAGGAGGCGGTATGAAGTTCGGAAGGTCACTCCTGCTCGCGTTCGCGATCGCGCTCTGCGTCGCGGCGTCGAGCCTCGCCCAGCAACCGGGCGAGATCTTCGGAAAGGTCAGCGACGCGCAGGGCGGGGTCATGCCCGGCGTCACGGTCACGCTCACCGGGCCATCGCTGCTGCAGCCGGTGGCGGCGACCAGCAGTGCGACCGGCACCTATCGATTCCCCGGGTTGGGGGTCGGTGCCTACGCCGTCAGGTTCGAACTGACCGGTTTCAAGACGCTCGTGCGAGACGCCGTGCGCGTGGAGATCGGCGCCAACGTGCAGGTGAACGCCTCGCTCGAGATCTCACAGGTCCAGGAGACGGTGACGGTACAGGCGGAGACGCCCGTGGTGGACCTGAGGGACACCGGGAAGAGCTCGCGCTTCACGCAGGAGGCGCTGCAGTCGATCCCCTCGGCCCGCGATCCGTGGGTCATGATCGAGCAGACGCCGTCGGTCGCGATGGACCGGCAGAACGTCGGCGGCAGCGGGTCCGGGCAGCAGTCGAATTTCATGGCGCGCGGCGCCGCGTTCTCGCAGCAGAAGTGGAACCTGGACGGCGTGGACATCACCGACATGGCGGCGACTGGCGGGTCGCCCGTCTACTTCGACTTCGACACGTTCGAGGAGATGCAGGTCAGCACGGGAGGCTCGGACGTCACGATGCAGTCGCCCGGCGTCGCCGTCAACGTCGTGACCAAGAGCGGGACCGATGCGCTGCGCGGCAGCACGCGGTTCTACATCACGGACCAGAAGTTCCAGTCGAACAACGTCACCGACGAGATCCGCCGGCAGGGCGCCTCCTCGGGCAACCCGATTCAGAACATCAAGGACTACGGGTTCGAGGTGGGCGGCCCGATCAGGAAGGGGCGCGCCTGGTTCTGGGGCAGCTACGGCAAGCAGGACATCAGGGTCGGGATCAACAACTTCTTCCTGAGAACCGACGCGTGCCGGCCGGTCGCGGCCGCGCCGCTCAACTACCCGGTGGACGATGTGCGGGCCTGCCTCAACACCGACCAGACGATCCTGAACAACTACAACTTCAAGGTGGCCGTGGAGCTGTTCAAGAACAACCAGTTCTCCTGGTTCTACAACGGTGCGGAGAAGGTCCGGAACGCGCGCGGCGCCGACGACCTGCACCCGATCGAGTCCACGAATCGCCAGATCGGCGTCGCCGACACCTCGCTCGGGTCGTCGCTCTGGAAGACCGGCATGCCGAAGACCTACAAGTGGAGCGACCGGCAGATCTTCAGCGACAAGCTGATGATGGAGTACCAGTACGCCCACGTCGGCAACAACTTCGTGATGGACTTCCACGAGGACGCCCTCTCGTCGGTCCAGGTGGCCTATGACCGCTCGAGCCGCGCCTTCATGCGCTCCTTCAGCCAGAATACCTACGTTCGTCCGACCGACAGCGTCGACGTGACGTTGAGCTACTTCCTGCCGGGCAAGCTGGGCGGCGACCACGCGATCAAGGCCGGCTTCAAATACCGCAACGACCTGGCGTTCACAAGGACGCACTGGGGCGGCAACACCCAGGCCTGGTTCGACAACTTCACGACCATGAACGCGTCGGCCGCGCAGCTCTATCGCGACGGCACGAGCGAGGGTGGCCTGCACAACCGCTCGTTCTACGTGCAGGATGCCTACTCGCGCAAGCGCCTGACGGTCAACCTCGGTTTCCGGTTCGACTATCAGAGTGACTTCCAGCAGCCCAAGGACGTGCCGGCCAACCCGTTCTACGGCCAGGCGACGTTCAAGGGCGTGTACAACAACATGACGTATACCGGGCAGCCCTTCAACCAGCTTCCGGCCCTGTCCTTCCCCGGCGCGGACTCCGGTGTGGCGTTCAAGACCTTCTCGCCGCGCATCGGCCTGACGTACGACCTGACCGGCGACTCGAAGAACGTGTTCAAGTTCAACTTCGCGCGCTACGTCGGACAGCTTGGGACGGGTGCGCTGTCGGGCCTCTACCTCACGACCGGCTCCACGCTGATCCGCTATCCGTGGGTGGACCTGAACAACGACAAGTTCGTCCAGGCGAACGAGGTCGTGCTGACGGCGATCCCCCAGAACTACACGCCGGGCTACGACTACACCAACCCGACCCGTGTGAGCACCACCGGGTCGGTGGACCCGAGCCTGAAGCCGGACGCCACCAATGAGGTCATCATCGGGTTCGACCGGCAGCTCGGCCCGAATTTCGGCGTGAGCGCGAGCTACATCTATCGGAAGTACTCGAACTTCCGCTGGACCGACGGCTTGCAGGACCCGATCCTCATCAACTCCAACCTGCCCAATGCCGGCGGCGACACGGTGGGCTTCACGGCGGCGAACTACGTGCCGGTGACCTACACGCCGCCGGCCTCGGCGTGCCCGGCAGGCGCCTACTGCCCAGCGGTGACCTACTACCAGCCGACGAGCCGAATTCCGACGACGTACGTGCTGAACAATCAGCCCGGCTACGAACGCGCCTACCAGGGCTTCGAGCTGAGCCTCCGCAAGCGGATGTCGAAGCGCTGGATGATGAGCGGCGGCTTCTCGTACAACGACGCCACGCGCTCGTACGCCTCGGACGCCTCGTACGAGGATCCGACCAACATCGACAAGCTGGACGGCGGCCAGTTCGCGCCGCTGTCGAGCTCGAGCGGCCTCGGCAACGTCTTCCCGAACGCCAAGTGGATCTTCAGGCTGACGGGCGCCTACCAGTTGCCCCTCTGGCAGGTGGGCGTGGCCGGCTTCTACAACGTGCGCCAGGGCTATCCGTTCATCCGGACGATCAACATCGCCGACCGGCTGAACGGGGCGGGCCAGGTGTACGTGATGCTCGACAAGGTCGGCGACGTCCGGCTTCCCACCTTCCAGCAGCTCGACGTGCGGGTGGACAAGCCATTCACGCTCTTCAAGCGGCTCAAGGTGCAGGCGAGCGTCGACATCTTCAACCTGTTCAACGCCAACACCTCGCTCTCGATCCGGGGCACCCAGAACGCGGGGAACGCGAACCAGATCAGCTCGCTGCTCGCTCCGAGGGTCATTCGGTTCGGCTTCCGGGCGACGTTCTGAGCAGGAGTCAGGAGACAGGAGACAGAAGTGAGAATCGAGAAGTGAGAACTGAGAATTGAGAAGGCAGGCACCAACGGGTGGCACTTTCCATCCAGGCTCGGGATATGGGAAGTGTCACCTCTGCTGCCTTCTCTCGTCAGCCGCCGACGTGCCCCACTCTGCGGGTCAGCGTGGTTCCTGCTCGTCGGAGCCGCGGTCCCCAGCCGATCTCACGCGCTCGTTGCGATCGGCCGCAGGTGGGTGCACCCGTTCCTCGAGACGTCGTTCGGTCCGGAAATACTGATTTCGTCGTAGCGTGTTGTCTGGCCTGGGGTGGAATCGCCTTCGGGCAGGGCAACACCATGGGCACACTCTCGGGGAAGGTTCTCGATCCCGATGGGTTGGCGATTCCTGGAGTGACGATCACGGCATCGTCGCCCACCATGCAGGGCGCTCGTACCATCATCTCGTCGGCGAATGGAGATTTCGTCCTGCCGTTGCTCCCGGCCGGCGACTACCGCATCACGTTCGAACTGGCCGGGTTCTCGACCAAGACGCTGGAACAGCGCGTGTCGCCCGGCGAGACGACCGTCCTGGTCGCGGTCAAACTGGCCGTGGCCTCGGTCAGCGAATCGGTCACCGTCGTCGGGAAGACCGAGAACTTCGCGCAGACGGCCTCCGCAGCGATTAGCTACAAGTCCGACCTGGTCCAGAAGCTGCCGACCAACCGGTCGGTGACCGAGACCGTGCTGCTGGCGCCCGGCGTCAACAACACGGGGCCGAGTGCCGCGGTCACCATCTCCGGTGCGCTGTCCTACGAGGGGCTCTACCTCCTCAATGGCGTGGTGATCAACGAGAACCTGCGCGGCCAGCCGCTCGGGCTGTTCGTCGAGGACGCCATCCAGGAAACGACCACCACGACCGGCAGCGCGTCGCCCTGGGGCGAGCCGAAGACCAACATCACCGTGCCGACCTACACCTACACGGTTGGCGGGCCGATCCTGAGGGACAAGCCGTGGTTCTTCCACGACGGCCGGTACCGGAAGACCGCGACCTCCAACACCTTCGCGTTCTCGGCGATTCCGCACAACCAGTCCACGAAGGAATACCGCCTCGAGGAGAAGCTGACGTACGCGATCAATCCGAACCACAACATCCGCGGCACGGCCTTCCAACTGGCGACGAGCGCGAACAACTACTTCTTCAACGGCATGGACCCGCGTCAGTTGTACAACCGGCGTCTGCCGCAGAACATGTACTCGTTCAACTACAACGCGATTCTGTCGTCGAAGCTGTTCTTCGAGGCGCAGTACTCTCAGCGCCACCTGGCGTGGGAGAACGACGGGTCGCGCTACACCGACCGGATCTACGGCACGCAGCTCACCGACCGGGCCAAGACGACGTTCTGGGCGCCGACCTTCTGCGGTGTCTGCACCGGCGAAAGCCGCGACAACCAGGACATCCTCGCCAAGGTCAACTACTTCCTGTCCACGTCGAAGGCCGGCTCGCACAACATCGTGGCCGGCGTCGACGTCTTCAATGACTACCGCTTCTCGAACAACCACCAGTCGGGCAGCGACTTCATCGTGTCGGTGCCGCGCTCGATCCAGAACGGGTCGACCTTCTACCCGGTGGTCACCAATACGACCGGGTCCAACCAGACCCTCATCAGCTACCGGCCGATCCTCGTGCCGACCAAGGGCACGAACATCTGGACCTACTCCGGGTTCTTCAACGACTCGTGGCGCCTGAGCAACAACTTCAGCTTCAACCTTGGCCTCCGGTGGGACCGCAACCGCAGCATCGACAGCAGCGGCGCGGAGGTCGCGAAGGATGCGACGTTCAGTCCGCGGCTCTCGATGACGTGGGACCCGAAGGGTGACGGAAAGACGACGGTCTTCGGATCCTACGCGCGCTACGTCGCCAGCATGGCGAACAGCGTCGCCGATGCCGGTTCGGCCGGCGGTCAGCCTGCGCTCTACCAGTGGTACTACCAGGGGACGACCGTCAACGGCGCCGCGAGCGGACCGTACCTGACGCCGGATCAGGCGCTGCCGACCCTCTTCGCGTGGTGGGATGCCCAAGGCGGGGCAAACAATCCGAACCTCGTGGCGGTGACGATCCCCGGCTTGAGCACGAGGATTGGCGACAACCTCAAGGCGCAGTACATGACCGAGTACATGGCCGGCATGAGTCACAACTTCGGCCGCGTGCTGCTGCGCGTGGACGCGTCGTATCGTCCCGCGGCGAACTTCTACGGCAACTACACCAGCATCGCCACGGGCAAGGTGACCAACCCGGTCAGCGGCGCGAGGTACGACCTCACGCTGGTGCAGAACACGGATTCGGTGTGGCGTCGCTAATGGGGTGTCAACACGCAACTGTCGTGGCGCGTCAATCGAGACCTGACCCTCTGCGGGAACTGGACGATCTCGGAGAACCGCGGCAACGTCGAAGGAGAGAACACGGGTTCCGGCCCGGTCAGAACCGCCGCCAACCAGTACATGGATTACAAGGATCCGAGCTGGAACTACCCGGAGGGGGACCTCGGATCCGATCAGCGTCATCGAGGCCGCATCTTCGCGAACGACGACATGGGCCTCGGCCGCTTCGGCAGGCTCGGCGTGGGCGTGCTGCAGATGTTGAACAGCGGCTCGCCGTATGGCGCGGTGGCCGGCATCGACATGCGGCCCTACGTGGCCAATCCCGGCTACACGACCGCGCAGGGCGGTTCGACGGTGCAGTACTACTTCGCGGCGCGCGACGCGTACCGTGGCGACTGGATGATCCGGACGGACCTGTCCCTCAACTACTCGTATCGTGTCGGCAAGGTCGAGGCGTTCTGGCAGGGCCAGGTGCTGAACCTGTTCGATCGCGCGGCGGTAACCGGCGTCGCCAACCTGAATCAGAACGTGTTCACCGCGGCGTCGCCTGGCACCATCCGGGGGCTGGCAGCCTTCAATGCGTTCACCACGGCCCCGGTCGCCGGTGTGAACTACGTGCTGGATCCGGGCACGACGAGCAGGGATCTGGCCGGTAACCCGGTGGCGTTCGGTCAACCGCTGTCGGCCAACGCCTACCAGACGCCGCGCACGTTCCGCATGAGCTTCGGCGTGCGCTTCTAGGAAGGGTCACGGTAGTGACCAACGGGTGACACCAGGAGAAGGTGGCACTCTCCGTTCTTTCGACTCGGGAGATGGAGAGTGCCACCATGGCAGGTGCCGCCAACCTGCACGAACGCCGCTGTGACGGGCGGCGCGACGATCATCACGGCCGTGGAGGTCGTGGAGTTGCCTGTTCCGGCACGTGACGCCGCTCGCGGTCGCGGCCGTCGGCCAGCGTCGTCACGGCCAGCATGCCTGTCACATTGGCGACGGTTCGAAAGGCATTGGGAATCGGGTCGATGGCCAGTAGCAGGCCAAGCGCACCGATCGGAAGCCCCGCCGCCGCGAGCACCGGCGCCACCACGACCACCGCGCCACTCGGCACCCCGCCCACCGCGAAGCTCGTCACGACGGCGGTCAGCACGATGGCCACCGTGTGCGAAGGGTCGATGGCGATGCCGTACAGGCGCCCGACAAAGCAGGTGACCACCACGAACCAGACGGGCGAGGAGTACTTGAAGACCGCCAGCGACAGCGGCAGCACGAACCCGGTTGCGGTTTGCGACAGGCCCAGGTGCCGCTCCGCGCCCTCCACCATCGCCGGCAACGACGCCATCGACGAGTGCGTGCTGAACGCGACGATCTGCGCCGGCGCGGCCGCACGCGCGAACCGTAGCGGCGACACGCCCGCACCTGCGAGCACCACGAGATAGAGAAACACTGTGAACACGACTTGTGCGACCGCCGACACGACGACGTAGTATGCCAGAGCGCTGACGATGCCCACGCCCACGCGAATCGCCAGGCCGACGCCGAGGGCAAACACACCATAGGGCGAGAGGGAGACGATCCAGTTCAGCACCACGGTGATCGTCGCATCGACCGACCGGACCAGCGTGACGAGCGGGTCCCGCAGTGCCTGAGGAATGCGCGCCGCACCAAGCGCGAACGCCACCGAGAACACCAGGAGGGGGACCATCGTGCCGTCGGCGGCGGCGCGAATCGCGTTGGTCGGCACCAGTTCGAGGATCCACTGGGCGGCGCTGGGATTGGGTCCTGCCATGACCGGGGCCGACACGCTCGCTCGAAGCGCCGCGGAGGTCGCTGCGTTGATGGGCAGGCGCGCGAAGACCATTGGCATCGTGACCACCGCCAGCACCGCGGTGCCGGTCAGCAGCCCGAGGATGACCGCGCCCGCCCGCCATCCTGCCCGCCCAATCTCACGCGGGTCACCGCTGCCCGCGATGCTCCCGACAAGCTTCGAGACCACGAAGGGCAGGATGGTCATCAGGATCGCGTTGATCCAGAGCTTCCCACCGATCTCGATCGCCGCGCCGGCCGTGAGCGCGGCCGCGTGGCCGGTCGCCGCGAGCGCGGCGCCCACGGCGAGCCCGCCGGCCAGCCCGATGATGGCCTTCGTCCCGAGGTTCAGGCCCAAGGTCCGCTGTCCGGTCACGTGTCGCGTCCTCCGGGCCCTGTGCGCGGCCTGCTAGAACCGGAACCCCACGGAAAGGTTGAAGTCGCGCGGCGACTGGTAGCTGTTGGGACTGACCGCCTGCCCGAAGCTGGGGCCCTGCTTCCAGTTCACGCCCACGACGGGCGTCGTCGTGAACGGGTTGAATGCGGTCAGCGTCGAATCCCCGCTCTTCCCGATCACGGTGGTGTTGAAGCTGGTGAGGCTCTGACTGTTGAACACGTTGTTGACCACGAAACGGGCGAAGACCTGCGCGCGCTTCCATCCCGGAACGCCGTGGCTCCACGACAGTGACAGGTCAGTCCGCCAGGCTCCGTCGAAGCGGAAGCTACCGCGTTCGCTGATGTAGTAGATCGCCGTGGAGGGCGGGTTGAGGTAGCCGGGATTGGCGACGTACGGCCTCGAATCGAGCGCGATGTTGTAGTCGTAGGGCGTCCCGGAGTCGAATCGCTGCATGAAGCCCAACGCGAACTTCCCGGCCGCCTCGGGGACCGGCAGGTCGTAGGTGCCCCAGGCGCGCAGCTTGTGACGCTGGTCGCCGTTGAGGTAGCCGATGGGATAGTTCCAGGCCGCCTGCCGGTACTCGGGGTACGAGTTCGCACTGGCGAAGGTGGTGACGCTGGCCGAGTTCTCCGCCTCGATGTTGCCGCGGGTGTAGGAGAGCATGTAGTTTCCGCCCAGTTGCAGGGTCGTCACTGGACGATAGCTGAACTGTACGCTGACTCCCTTGTAGTCGCGCTCGACGCTGTTCGTGTTGTTGACGATGTCGAGGTTGAAGCGTTGGCCGGTCTTCGGATCGGTGACCACGCCGGTCGACATGTCGAGGAAGTCACCGTAGACGTTGTTGAACTTGCGATAGATGAAGTCCACGCGGACCGAGCCCTTCGCCCCGAACTGGTGGGCCATGCCGAAGGTGTACTCGTCGGTGGTCGCCGGCTTGACGCCCGATGCGACGGCGGTGTTGACGCCGGGAATCGTCGGGCTCTGCCGCGGCGCGCGGCTGGGGCCGCCGGTGGAGTTCCACCAGTTGAAGAGCACCTGCAGCGCCTGATAGGACGTCAGGTACGGCCCCGTCGCGGCGGTGTTCACGGCCGGGCCCTGGTACAGGAAGCTGTACGACGCCTGGCGGCCGGCTGCCGAGGCGGCGTCGGCCACCTGGGTGATGAACGTCCCCGTATACCTGCCGTAGCCGACGTTGGCGAGCCACTTCCCGTCGCGCTTGAGGTCGAATGTCGCCCCGAGCCGCGGGCTGTACATCGCGGCATTGGCCACCGGCTGGGCGCCCTGGTCCCTGATGCTGTTCTTGTCGTACCGAAGCCCGAGGTTGATGGTCACCGCGGGATTCAACCGCCAGACGTCATTGATGAACCCGGAATAGGTCCGCAGGTCGCTGCCCTTCGTGTCTTCGAAGACCGGCAGCCACTCGACATAGGTCGTCGACGTCTTGAAGACCGGGTAGATGTTCAGACCGTCGATGACCGCCCCAGTCGCCTGCACGCGGTAGGAACTGGCCGACGAGTTCTGGTTGTTCTTCCGCATGTCCTTGAAGACATCGAATCCCGCGACGATGTTGTGGGATCCGAGGCTCTTCGTGGACAGGAAGTAGTTCAGCTTGGCGTAGGCGTCCCAGTTGTTCATCTGGTTGGCGTAGTTCGGGCAGACCGCGCAGTAGGTCGGCGAGCTGAACCGGGCCTGACCGCGCGACCGATCCCAGATCGGCGTGCCGTAGATGAGGTCCATGAAGCTCGACCCCTGGTCGAGCAGCTCCATCTTGCGGGAGGAATACTGGGCCTCGATGAACAGGTTGTTGCTGAGCACGGTCTGGTAGTTCGCGGCCACCAGCGACTCGGGGGTGCGGTCGTCGTAAAGGCTTGCCTGATCCATGATCGTGCCGAAGCTGTTGTTGGTCGTGGCCAGGCTCTTCTTCAGGTACGACACCTTCAGGGTGTTCTTCGCGTTGATCGCGTAGGTGAGTTTTCCCTCGCCGCGCTTGTCATCCACCACCTTCGTGTAGTTGAAGCCCGTGTAGGGAGCCGCGACGCTCGCCGAGTTCTTCTGGAATCGGCCCGCCGAGAAGAACCACAGCTTGTCCTTGAGAATCGGGCCGCCGAACGTCAGCTCGTACGCCGGTACCACCACGTCCAGCGTGGAGTCGCCGGGGTACGGCGTCAGCGCCCGCCACGCGTCGTTGGTGAACGTCACGCGGAAGGACCCGCTGAAGGCGTTGCCGCCCGACTTGGTGATCATGTTGACGACGCCGCCCTGAAACCGCCCGTACTCGGCGGAGATATTGCCGGCCGAGACCTTGGTCTCCTGGATCGCGTCCTCGATGAACAACGTGCGCGCCTGCTGCCGCTGGGTCTCATTGATGTTCACGCCGTTGACGAGGTTGAGGTTGTCGTACGACAGCGCGCCTGAGATCATGATGTTCCCGCCCGGCCCGTTGTTGGTCGCGGCCGGACTGAAGAGCGTGGCGCTGTCGAGCGAACGCCCGAGTGGAAGCGCTTCGACGGTGCTCGCCTTGAGGGTCGTCGCCACCGTGGCCGTCGGCGCCGTCTCGCTCGTCGCCGCCGTCACGTTGACCACCTCGGTCACCGACGCGAGCCCCAACTTGGCGTTGACTGGCAGCGTGTCGGCCATCTTCAGGCTGACGGCCTGCTTGACGGTCGAGAAGCCCTGCAGCTCGAAGGTCACCGTGTAGTCGCCCGAGGGTAGGAACGGGATGATGTAGTCGCCATTGGCGGAGGTCACCGTGGTGCGGACGCCCTGCAGGACCGGCGATGCGACGGTGACGGTCACGCCGGGCAGCGCCAGGCTGTCCGGGTCGACCACGTGGCCGGAAATGGTCCCGGTCGGATTGCCTTGGGCACACACGGTGCCAGCCAGGGCCATGAACGTCAACACCAGGATCCAGGTTCGCGAACGCCACATAACATTCCCCCTCTGCTGCTGATTCGGTGCAATCCGTCTCGGGATGCGCGGACCTCAGGTTGTCCGACTATAGGGCAGCCTGCGCCGCCCGGATGTCCCAATGTGTAACGGGCGGTGCGCCTACAACGCCCCAGGGTCTCGAAGACATGCGCCGATGCCTCTCGAGAGGAGTTCGGTGTAATCGGGTACCTGCTCGATCGTGATGGGCCGGCCGCTGTGCAGCTCGCTGAAGATGCGTGCGAACGCTGCGAGCGCGCTGAGGTGCCGCCCCGCGCGCTCTTCCATGGGCAGCCCCTTGTCGCCGTACGGCACGTAGAGCAGGCCGCTGTGCGCCGCGCGGACGAAGAACTCGTCCTTCCCGTCCAGAATGAGCCGCTCGCTCGTCCGGCCGTGGAGACGATCCATGATCGGATTGGCTGACTCGAGCAGGAGCGCGAGCGTTCCGGTGTGATCCCCGAGCTCGCGGTGACTCATGCCCCGCAGGTTCTTTGGCGAGGGTTCGAGCCGGAGCTTGACCCCGCTCAGCTCCAGGTCGATCGCCCCCATCGTCGCGATCTCCTGGGCACGCTCGTGGAAGATCACGCAGTTCACGATCGGATTCATCGGCCGCGCCTCGTGCAGATCGACCGTCAGGTCCACGCGTTCCTTGCGCACCAGTTGGGTGATGCCGAAGGCGATCTTCTCGGTGAGGCCACCGTCGGGCCGGCCCGGAAACGAGCGGTCGAGGTTGCGCACATCGAAATCGGATTGCAGCTGGCCGCTCGGGTAGTGGGTGTAGACCTCGGGATCGGGCCACTGGTGCACCGGGTTGGTGAGGCGCCCCCCATACCTGAACCAACGCGTCCGGCCGCTCGCCGTTCTCACGGTGAAGCGAGTCGGAAAGCCCTCGGACGACTCGACGTGCGTGGCGGCGCTGGCGTTGGCCTGGGGGATCACGAAGAGCCGTCCGGCCGTGAGCCGGGCATTCTCCACGAGGAGCACCGCCGCCATCATGCCGGCGGGCTCGTTGGCGTGCACGCCTCCCATGACGAGCATCGTGCCGCCTGGTGTCCCGCTGTCCAGCAGGTAGACGCTCGTGTCGCCGGGCGTACCGCGCAGGCCGTCGAAGTAGGTGCTCAAGGGCACGACGCGCGAGACACCCGGCCCTCGACCAACGATCTGCGCCTCGTGCACCGACACAAAGGCCCGCCCGCTGACCAGCATCACCGACAGGGCGACGAGCCCGACCAGTACGCCGAATCGTCGTGACACGCGCTCAGGCATCGCCTTCCTCTATTTGATCAGGAGCGCACGCAGGACGAGCGGCACCAGCAGCACAGCCGCTGCCACCCGCTCCTGGCGGGATCCTTCGGCCACGACCGCCCACGCGGCCAGCAGTGCCATGACGGCGCAGAGCACGCGGTAGGCCACGAGGATCATCGAGTCCGCCTCCTGTCTGTCACCACGAGAAGCGCAACACCCCGAGGGCGTTCGCGTAGATCACCCCCAGGATGCCGGCGATCGCGATCGTCATGGTTGGCACGGCCGAGACGCGGAGAAACGAGCCGTACGAATCGTGGCAATCGGCGAGGATCATGGCGCTCTTCCCGAGGATCGCCGTCGGCGGGGTCACGCTGGACACGCAGGCGAGCAGGCTCAGCGCCACGGTGGCCATGATGGGATCCCGGCCGAGCAGCGCGAGCATGAACGGAATGCCGAAGACCGACGCCACTGCGAACGGACCGAGCACGCCACCAAGGCAGACACAGACCACGAAGATGGCCGCGTAGAGCACATAGACCGGCACGCTGATCGACGAGATCACGAACAGGCCGCGCACGCCGTTGGCCGCCATCACCTGCACCAGCGACCCGACCGCGATGAGAATCGCATTGACCTCCAGCGTCTCGCGGAACGTCTCGCGAGCCACCCGCAGCAGGTCGATGCGGAATCCGGCCGAGACGAACGCCACGGCGCCGCCGACCATGAACATCAGCGGAATGCCGATTGGCGGAATCACGTGAGGGAAGGTCCGCACGAGCAGCATCAGGACCACGACGATCGTGAGCGGCAGGTAGACGCGCAGTGCCGTCATGTGCGCCGGAACGGCGGGCAGGGCGGCGAGCGCCGCGTCGCGGTCGAGCGGACCATGGATGTGCCGCCATCCCAGGTGCAGGGCTGCGTAGACGGCCAGCGGCACGGTCACGATCAGGAGCGGCCAGAAGAACCCGATGTAGGGCATGTTGATGCCCGCCGCGATAATCATCGCCGGGATGTTCACCGGGGGCGCAAAGATGCCAATCGTCCCGCCGATCGCGATGAACGAGGCCACCTTGACGCGCGGGATGCCCATGAGCAGCAACAGGGACGAGACCACGCTGCCAAAGGCGAACTGCCCGGCCGCCCCGGGGCCGGTGAGCGCGCCAGGCAGGATCACCAGGAACATCAGCAGCACGAGCAGCAGGCGTGGTCGCGCGTGGAACCGCGCCACCAGGTCCCGCACCGTCGCGTCGAGGGCGCCGGACGCCTTCTCGATGTTGATGAAGATCTGCGCCGCGAAGATGATGAGCACGATCGGCAGGAACGTGAAGCTGCCGTCGACGAGGTGCCGAACGCTCTCGAGCGGACCGAATCCGGCGAGCACGATGCCCGTGACCGCCGCCACGAGGATCGCGAGCGCGTCCGAGAGCCGGCCGAGGCGCATGGCCACGCCAAACGCCGTGACCATCGCGGCGACGAGCAGACAGGCGGTGGTGGTCGCGTTCATCGCCGCCCCGCTACCGAACGACCGCTCTCAGGCCTGGCCCGATGTCCGCGACCTGTTTGACAACGACGAGGGGAATCTTCCGGGCGGTGGTCGCCTTCGTGAACGCGCCATCCTTGTTCCCATCCTCCGTCACGAGCACGAAATCCGCTTTCGCCACCACCGGATCGATGAACTTGTCCGAAAGCGCGCCCCGGCGCGATTGCCCTCCCACGTGGACGGCGAGCACCTTGACGCCGAGTTCCCTGGCCTTCGTCAACAGTTGCCCCACCCGGGCCAGCTCGCCCTTCTCGTCGATGCCGGCCTCGCCAAGCCCCTTCGCGCTGCCCCCCATCACGACGACGAGCGTCTTGACCGCCTTGAGAGCCTCCGGTTTCAGCATATTGTCAAACGAGTGCTCGAGCCTGACGCGCTTGCTCAGCAGGCTGACGGTGTATGCGTCCGGGCTTTGTCCGCACGAGGTGATGGCCACGGGCGGCGCCGAGGTGAAGGGCGGCTGCGCGCCGGCCGGCAGGACGACCGCGAGCGACACCGACACGCCGGCGACGAAGACTGCGATAGCATGACGCGTGGACATCGACAGTGCTCCTACGTGTTCGTGTCGGCTCAGTACCCCAGCGCGCACCCGCCGCGCCGTGGGTCGGCGCCGCCGGTCAGCGTGCGGAGCGCCTGGTTGACGAGGATGCCCTGCATGCCGCCGAAGACCTGGGCGAACGGCTGGTCCTCGACGCGGATCTGGTTCCCCTTCGCCTGCAGCGCCTTCCTGACCGCCTCTGGGAGGCGGGACTCGAAGCCCACGCTCACCTCGGCCCCCGGCCGGTAGAAGTCGGGCTTTGCGCGCAACTCGATCCTCGTCGCCTCGATCGCGTCCTGGATCCCCATGCCGAACTCGACGACATTCAAGAAAACCTGCATCTGGGTCTGGCCGATGCTCTCTCCGCCGGGCGTGCCCCACACCATGAAGAGCCTGCCGTTCTTCAGGGCGATGAGCGGCGAGTTGTTGATGAGCGGCGTCTTTCCGCCCCCGATGAAGTTCACATCGTCCTTGTAGGGCGAGAAGGAGCCGTAGCGTGTCGCGTTGTGGAAGATGATGCCGGTCCGGCCGACCACCACCTTCGTCCCGAAGGTCCCAATCGTCGGCGTGCAGGCCACGGCGTTGCCGGCGGCGTCGACGATGTCGAAGTGGGTGGTGTTGGGATCGTCGTCGTACGACGCAATGGAGGTGTCGGGCGCGGCGAGACCCGTGCGCGACGCACGCGCGGTGCTCGCGGTCGTGCTGCCGGGCTTCGGGCCCGCCGACGGGTTGCCCGCTGGCGCGTAGGGGCTCGCCTGGTCGAGCCTGATGAGCCTTTGACGTTCGGCGGCGTACGCCTTCGACAGGAGGCCGTCGAGCGGGATCGTCGCGACCTTGGGATCCGCCACGTATCGATACACATCTGCGTTGACGAGCTTGATCGACTCGGCGAGCAGGTGAATGTACTCCGCGCTGTTCAACCCCACGGCCTTGAGGTCGTAGGACTCGAGCAGGTTGAGGTTCATCAGCGTCTGGATGCCGCCCCGCGAGGTCGGGCCGTTGCTGTAGACCTCGTACTCCTTGTAGGTCGTGTGAATCGGCTTCGCCCAGACCGGCTGGTAGTCGGCGAAGTCCTTGAGCGTGAACAACCCGTCGTTGACCTTGTAGAAGGCCACGAACTCCTGCGCCAGCGCACCCTTGTAGAAGAAATCGTACGCAGCCGTCAGCGCCTGGGTGCGCGTCCCGCCGGCCTTCCGCGCGCCCGCCTCGACGGCCAGGATTCGCCGGAATGTGTTGGCGAGGTCCTTCTGGACGAGCCGCTCGCCTTCCGTCGGCAGCGCCCCGTTCGGCACGAACACGGCCGCGGTCGTCGGGAAGATCTCGAGGGCCGACCTCGAGTCGTCCAGCGTCTCGCGCAGGTAGCTGTCGACCGGAAAGCCCTGGTCCGCGTACTGCACGGCCGTGGCGAACACGTCCGCCAGCGTCATCGTTCCGTATGTGTCGAGGAGGGTGACCCAACCGCCGAAGTTCCCGGGCACGACGCCGGCGAGGTACCCCGCCTCCTGGTCGCGCTTGTTCTTGAACCGATCCGGCGTCGCCGCGTAGGGCGCCGCTCCGGTCATCTGGAGAGAGACGACCTCGCCGGTCTTCGCGACATACAGCGTCATGAAGCCGACACCGCCCATGCCGGACCGGGAAGGCTCCACTACGTTGAGCGTCGCGGCAACGGCCACCGCCGCATCGAACGCGTTGCCACCCTTCTTGAGGATGTCGAGGCCGGCCTGCGTCGCGAGGGAGTGCGCCGAGGCCACCATGGCCCGCGTGCCGACCGCCTGGTACTGGATGCGCTGCGCCGGGAGGATCGCGCCTGACAGCGCCAGCAGGATCACGACCAGACCCATTCTCAACGACCACCGGATTCGCGGTGCGTTCATCGACACCCCCCGCCTACGGGCGGCCGGCTACCGCGTCTGTGACAGGCGGGTAGGTCGCGATCCCGTGGCGAACCGAGTATAGGAGGCGCGCCGGCTGAGCGTTGTCCCAGTTTGTAACGCTCCACACGGCGGGAGGGATCCGCTATCGAGGCTGCAGAAGCGAGGCGCCCGATCGGCCCTCGGGCGTGATGGTGTACCCGTCGCCGCGGACGGTGTGCACGTAGTGGGGATTTCCGGGGTCCGGTTCGATCTTCTTGCGCAGGCGGGCGATCGCGTTGTCGACCAGACGCGTCGCGGGCATGTCCGGGTAGCCCCAGACCTCGCGCAACAGTTCGTGGCGCGAGACCACCCGTCCTCGGCGCTCGGCCAGGTACCGGAGCAGCGTGAACTCGCGGTGCGTGAAGTGCACCTCCTCCGGGCCGAGCCGCGCCGTCATCGACTGGAAGTCGATGGTCACCGGGCCGAGTGCGAGCTGTTCGACATCGGGACTCGACCGGCGCAGCACGTTGTGCACCCGGGCCATCAGTTCCTCGATGTCGAACGGCTTGGTGACGTAGTCGTCCACGCCGAGTTTCAGGCCCTTGAGCTTGTCGGTCTTCTGCCCCCTGGCGGTCAGCATGATGATTGGGGTCGGGCCGCCCTGGCGCAGGAGGCCGACAAGTTCGAAGCCGTCGCGCCCGGGCAGCATGACGTCGAGAATCACCAGATCCGGGGCGAACTCACGAGCGACATTCAACGCGAGATTGCCATCGCCGACGCACTTGACGTCGAACCCCTCGAAGGCGAGGTTGTCGGACAGCATCCACCCGAGCGCCGAGTCGTCTTCAACGACGAGAATCCGCTTCTTCATGCCGTCCCCCGGCCGCTGGCAACGTGAGACTGACCGTCGTGCCCGAGCCCGCTTCGCTCGTGATGGTCAACGTGCCCCCGTGATCCCGCGCGATGCGGTTCGCGATGGCGAGCCCGAGGCCGCTGCCACCGGGTCCCGCGCCGCGTCCGCGCACGAATCGTCGCGTCACCTGCGTGATCTCGTCCGGCGGGATGCCCATCCCATGATCGCTCACCTCGACGACAACCGCCTGGCCGACCGGTCGCGCGCCGATGGCGAGCCACTTGTCTTCCTTCGAGTATCGAATGGCATTGTCGACGAGGTTGTCGAGGAGGAGCGCGCAGGCCGTGCGATCGGCGCGGACGGGCGGCAGGTCGTTCGCGAGGTCCACGTGCAACTCGAACCCCGCCCCCGTGAGCGCCGCTCGGAACCCGCTCAGCACGTCATCGACGAGCGTGTGCACGTCGACCGACTCGTACGTGTAGACCTCCGTCATGTCGGTGACCCGCGCGTAGGCCAGCAGGTTGTCCACGAGCCGGGCGAGCCGCTTCGATTCCTGGACGACCAGGTGGGCGTACGTTGCGAGCGACTCGGGACTGTTCAGGCGCCCACGCGCGATAGTGTCGCCGGCCGTGCGGATGCTCGAGATCGGCGTCTTCAGTTCGTGCGTCACGGTCTGCACGAAGTCCGATCGCAGTTCGGCGAGCCGGGCGCTGGCGCGAGTCGCCCGTGCGGTCAGGATCAAGCCGACGGCCAGTGTCGCGGTGGCGATGCCGGCCACAACGAGTGTCTCGCTGCTCCCCCGCAGCGCCTCGGTGAGCGTCGGATCGGATCCGCCGGCCGCGATCACGCTCCATTGCCTGCGTGTGAGGTCAGCCGGCGACTCCACGGCGACGAGGCCAGCGTCGAAGAAGAACAGGGAGAAGGTGCGACGGGCGGTCGGTTCTGCGAGAACGCCCGTCAACGTTCCAGCGACTCGCTCGCCGCGGTCGTCGAGGACCGCGAGGACTTGCGCGGATCGGGCTCCACCGATGCGCGCCACCTGTCGAGTGACGTCGGGGAAGTACGAGCGCGCCACCCAGGCGAGGTTCACCGTGAAACCGAAGACCCCCTCGAGTTGCTGGCGCTCGGCATCGCGGTACAGCAGGCGCGCGACGACCTGGTACGGCGCCTCGCCGAGGCGCGCTTCAAATATCGAAAAGCGGCGGCGGCCGACGGCGTCGCGCTGGATACGGCGCATGAGCAGGTCGGCGACCGCCTGGTCGTACTCGACAATCGCCGGGAACCGGTTAGGACCAGCCGCGCCTGGCATCCATGCCGGCCGGCGATCGGAACGATTCAGGAAGACCACCGACGAGGGCGTCGCCGACCCGCGCCACGCGAAGAACGACTCGGGGTACGGATAGCGGGCGAAGGCGCTGGCGGCGAATGTCCGCACGTCGTAGGGCGGGTCCAGCATGAACTTGTCCCACTGCGCCGAGCCCAGCACCGTCGCCTGAACACCTCGCATGTCGCGGCCGAGTGCCGTTGCCAGCCGGTCGGCCGCTTCCGCCGCCCGCTGCGACGCCAGCAGCTTGGCGCTCTCGCGCCACCCTTCGATGGCCCGGAAGCCGAACCACGCAAACGCCACGAACGCCGCGACGACGGCGACCACCAGCGCCGAGGTCAGCAGCCGAGAGGCTCTGCCGGTGATCGCCGTCATCGCGACAACTCCCGTTCCCGGTAGTACCGCGCGGCGCCGTCGTGCAACGGGATCGGCGTGGCCGGCGCCTGGTCAACATCCATCAGCGTGAGCATCGAGAGCGACGGCAGGATCTCGAAGAAGCGCAAGGTGAACTCGTGCACCAGCGATTCGTCGAGGCTCTTGCGACAGATCAGCAGGTTGTCCACGCCAATGGTCTGGATCGGATCGGGATGGCCGGGGTAGGTTCCGCCCGGGATCACCGCGGTGCGGTAGAACGGATAGTCGTGACGCAGGCGTTCGATCGCGGGCCCGGTCAGCGGCATGAGGCGGGCACCGGCCGCGGTCGAGAGACGCACCGACGCCATCGGGTCGCCGCCGGTGACGAACATCGCATCGAGCGTGCCCGCCGCGAGCCGGCTGCCGGCCTCGACATATCGCAGTGGTTCGAGCCGCACCGCGGAGCCGTCGATGCCAAGCGCAGCGAGAACGATGTCGGCGGTCAGTGCGGAGCCGCTGCCCGGAAGGCCGACCCCGATGCGGTGGCCCCGCAGTTCGGCGGGCTCGCGAATACCGGAGTCAGCGCGGACCACGAGGTGCACAGGAGTGAGTTCCAGCACAGCGATCCCTCGGAGTTCTCCGAAGGAGTCCTCATGCCTCTCGAGCCGTCCGGCATATGCCATGTACGCCACGTCCGCGTACGACAGGCCGACGTCGGCGTCGCCCCGCTGCAGGGCTTCGACATTCGTGACCGACCCGACGCTGTCGCGGACCTGGACGTCCAGTGAGCGTGACGCCTGACTGTACGCGCGCCCGAGCGCCTGCCCAAGAGGATAGAAGCCGGCGCCGGGCGTGCCGGTGGTCAGTCGTACCACGGAGCGTGGCGCAGCGGGCACCGTCTGGTGACAGCCCACCGCGGCGAACGCCATCATGCCGATTGCGCCTGCAGCCAGGACACGGAACGAGCCGCTCTTTCCGCCACCTCGTCGTCCACCCACCATCCGCGAAGGCTACCTCCGCGGGCTTCAACGCGTCCAGCGAGAATGTCCCGCCCCCGGGCCGGCCGCCTACTGATCCGCCAGCTTGAACGCGGCCAGATAGCCGAGACGCGCGATGTCGGCCATCACGTCCGGGTTGATTCGGTAGATCGTGTCCCCGAGTTGGTGGTACGCCTGGTGTGGACCGTTCGACGAGCACGTCAGCGCCGGAATCCCCTTCGCCATGAACGGCGCGAAGTCGCTGCCGCCGTCCGACGGCCGCAGCGGGCTCGAGTCCTTCAGCGTCTTTGCGACCGCCTCGGCCTCGTCCAGGATCCGCTTCACCGCGGCCGGCTCCGGGCTGAAACTGCAGGCCGCGCCCTCGCCCTCTCCGGCCATGTCGAAATTGACCATCGCCGCCGGTTTGCCGAGGTCGCCTGGCAGGTGCGTGACGAAATACTCGGATCCCTTCAGCCCCATCTCCTCGCCGCCGAACAGTGCGATCACCACCGAACGCTTCGGCTTCCTGTCGAGCAGCGCCATCGCGCGGCCGATCTCCATCGCCACCGCGGTGCCCGACGCATTGTCGTTCGCGCCCGGGTAGTAACCGGCGCCGAGTGAGCCGCAGTGGTCCATGTGGCCGCCCATCACCACGTAGTCCTGCCGCAACGCCGGATCCGATCCCTCGACGATGCCGATCACGTTGTAGCCGGTGCCGCTGGCGACGTGGGTGGACTGGACGCTGACGCGGACGGTCGATGAGGTTGTGAAGGACAGCGGCCGCTTTCATCGAGATGATGGCTGGCCTGAAGCCGGCCTGCCAGTCGCCGTTCGGGTTGGCGACGGGCCGATCGGGAATGTAGATGATGCCGGGCGCGCCGCAGTGTCGCATCTCGCCAATAGACTATCTCACTGAGACACATTCCTGAGATACGGCCACATTTGTCGCATAGTGAACCGAAACGCCCATGAGATCGTATCTCTTGCAGAAGATAATCTACTGGAGTATCGTGTGTTCATGCCGAAACGAGGAGCCGCCCCGCTGGACGGCGAACTGCTGCAGGGAACGCTGGACATGCTCGTGCTCAAGACGCTGATGCTCGGCCCCGCCCACGGCCACACCGTCGCCCACGCCATCGAGCAGCGCTCCGACGAGGTGCTGCAGGTCGAGTACGGGTCGCTCTACCCGGCGCTGCACCGGCTCGAGGACCGTGGATGGATCGCCTCGTTCTGGGGGACATCCGAGAACAACCGCCGCGCCCGCTACTACCGCCTCACGCCCGCCGGCCGCAAGCAACTCGTCCGGCAGGAGAGTCGCTGGGACGCGCTCGTCCAGGCGGTCAACCGCATCGTCAAGCCCGCGACGGAGTGATCGCATGGGATGGACCCGCTTTCTCCGACGGGGCCGATGGGATGCCGAACGGGCGCTGGAACTCGAGGCCCACCTCGCGATCGAGACCGACGAGAACATCGCCCGCGGCATGGCGCCCGACGAGGCCCGATGCGCCGCGCATCGGAAGCTCGGGAACGTGCTTCGGATTCGCGAGGACATCTACCGTATGAACACCATCGCCAGCCTGGACGCGCTCTGGCGCGACCTGCGTTACGGTGTGAGGCTCCTTCGGCGAACGCCCGGCTTCACGGCCGTTGCCGTGCTGTCGCTCACGCTCGGGATCGGCGCCAACGCCGCGATCTTCCAGGTCATCGACGCGGTTCGGCTCCGCGTGCTCCCCGTAGGTCAGCCCCAGGAACTCGTCGAGGTGCGCATCGCCACACCTCGAAGCCGGGCCGGCAATTTCTACGGCTCGTATGCCGAGCTGACCAACCCGCAGTGGGAACAGATTCGCGCGCGCCAGCAGGCGTTCACCGGCGTGCTGGCCTGGGGGGCGGAGCGGTTCGATCTGGCACGCGGAGGAGAGGTTCGGAAGGCGCACGGACTGTACGTCAGCGGGAGTTTCTTCGAGGTGCTCGGCGTGCCGGCGGCGAGGGGCCGGGTCTTCAACGATGCCGACGATCGCCCCGGCTGTGCGGGTGCCGGCGCCGTGATCAGCCATGCGTTCTGGCAGCGGGAGTACGGCGGAGAGGACGGAGTGCTCGGCCGGAAAGTTCAGTTGGCCGGACACCCATTCGACATCATCGGCGTCACGCCTCCGACGTTCCATGGCGTCGAGGTCGGCCGATCCTACGACGTGGCCGTGCCCATCTGCGCGGCCGCCGTCCTCGAGCCCGACGCCGGGATGATCGAGCAGTCTCACGTATGGTGGCTCTCCGCGATGGGGCGGCTGCGTCCGGCGTGGACGAGCGAGCGCGCGACGGCACATCTGCGCGCCATCTCGCCGAGCCTGTTCCAGCGCACGCTGTCCGCGTGGTTCGATCCCGAGCAGGCGAAGGACTACCTGGCGTTCAAGCTCGAGGCGGTTTCGTGCTCGGCCGGGTTTTCGTCTCTTCGCGCGGACTACGGGACGCCCCTCTGGCTCCTTTTCGCGCTGTCAGGGGTGGTGCTGCTCGCGTCGTGCGTCAATCTCGCGAACCTCATGCTGGCGAGGGCGGGCACCCGCGAGCGTGAGGTCGGCGTGCGCCTGGCGACCGGCGCGTCGCGTTGGCGGGTCGTCCGCCAACTGTTGACCGAGAGCGTGCTGCTCGCCGCCATCGGAACGGCGTCGGGTCTTCTGCTGGCCCACGGTCTGAGCGGATTGCTCGTCGCCTCTCTGAGCACCGCACAGGACCCAGTGTTCATGGACCTCTCGATGGACTGGCGAGTGCTCGGGTTCGCGATCGCGATGGTGATGGTCACGGCGCTGGCATTCGGGCTGACGCCGGCGCTGCGCGCCACGGCCACGCCGGTCCACCGAATGATGAAGGCCGGAGGCCGGGGCGCGTCGATCGATCGCGGACGCCACGGCCTTCAGGGAACGCTGGTGGTGGTGCAGGTGGCGTTGTCGATGGTCATGGTGGGCAGTGCCGTGCTGTTTGCGTTGAGCCTGCGCAACCTGGCCACCTTCGACACAGGGCACCGCGTTGACGGGGTTCTGGCTGCCGAACTCTCGCTGGGGCGCCTGGGCGTGCCGAACGACCGGCTGCCCGCGCTCCATCGAACGCTCATCGAGCGCCTCCGCGCGGTGCCGGGTATCGAGTCCGTTGCCCGGACGGCCATCGTGCCCATGGCCGGCATGCAGATGAACGACACCATTCGCGTCGTCAGGGGCACCAGCACCACGCAGCGGGACACGTCCTTTCATCGGGTGGGCACTGGCTATTTTCGGACGATGGGGTTGTCCTTCGTCTCGGGCCGGGACTTCGACGATCATGACGACACCCGCTCGAAGCCTGTCGCCATCGTCAACCGGACATTCGCCGCGCGATTCCTTTCCCCGGCCACCGCGGTCGGAGGTTCGTTCGAGATCCAGACGACGCCTGGCCATTGGATGCCGTACGAAATCGTCGGCGTGGTCAAAGACGCGGTCTACTCCGACGTGCGCGACCCCGTGCCGCCCGTCGCCTACCTGGCGCTCGATCAGGACGCGGAGCCCGATCGCGACGCGCGGCTGTTGATTCACTCGCGTCTGCCGCCAACGGTCCTCAGGTCGGCCGTCGGTCGAGCCATTGCCGAGGTGGGGCCCGCGATCTCCATCGAGTTCTCCACGCTCTCGGAGATCGTTCGCCACGCCACGCAGCGCGAGCGCATGCTGGCAGCCTTGTCGGCGTCCTTCGGGATCCTGGCAATGGCGTTGTCGGCGATCGGGATCTACGGCGTCCTGTCGTACCTCGTGGTCAGGCGGCGGCAGGAGATCGGAGTGAGACTCGCCCTTGGCGCGACGCGACTCGCGATCGTGCAAATGGTGGCTCGCGAGTCGCTCGGCTGGCTTGGGGCCGGCATCGCACTCGGAGCCGTGCTGGCGGGGCTCGCAGCGACCGCAGCGCGCTCGTTGCTGTTTGGGTTGACGCCAACCGACCCGACGGCGATGGTCGTGGCTGGCGCGCTGCTGACGATGACCGGCGTGGTGGCCACCATCGTGCCGGCGGTTCGCGCGGCGCGCCTCCACGCGGCTGGAGCGTTGCGAGAGGAATGAACCCCGAACCAGCGGTCGACGGTCCTGTTGTTGCCGGCGAGGGCCGCCAGAATCCTGGCCGAGGTCCGCACTACTTCCGACACAGGTCCAGGATCAGTCTCATCGCCGAGTAGCTCGCGGTATTGCAGAACCCCTGGACCGTCCTGGTGCGATCGGCGTTGTCGCTCAGCAGCGCGTCCTTGAGCATGAACACATCGTAGCCGAGATTCCAATTCACTTTCGCCCGACCTTCTTCAGATCCTCGTAGACCAGGCGCGCGAACCGTTCGGGGGGCACCGATTCCCTCCGCTTGTAGAGATCCTGCAGCGGATTGGCGGCCACCACTTCCTCCGCCGTGCGGCCGGCGTTCACGAGCGCCTGAATGCGGTCGCGGACCGTGATCAACAGCTCGCGCGCCGCGCGCACGTCGGCGATGGCGGAGACCGGTCCGTGCCCTGGGATGATCTTGGTCTGGTCGTTGACCACCGTGAGGATCCGATCGGCGGCGCGGATCATCCCGGCCACCGTTCCGCCGCCCGTGAAATGAATGAACGGGATGCTGGTGGGGAAGAGCAAGTCGCCGGTGAACAGCACGTTGGCCTTGCGGAAGTAGTAGGCCAGGTCGCCGTCCGAATGCGCGGTCGGCACGTGGATCACCGCGATCTCGTCACCGTTGAAGTAGATGGTTGTCGGCTCGGTGATGGTCACGGCCGGGAGCGCCTCCGGTTTGCAGGGCGGGACCACGAGCGCCGGGTCGAGCTCCGTGATCCGCTGCTCGACGAGCATATGCGGGCGCGATTTTCGGTGCGCCATCACGACGGCGCCGCCGGCGGCAAACACGCCGTTGCTGTCGGCGTGATCGATGTGCCAGTTGGTGTTGAGCGCAATCTTGACGGGTCGCGGATCGAGCGCGGCAACCGCGGCCTTGACCTTCGCACTCTGCTGGACGAACCCGTTGTCGACGAGCAGAACGCCGTCGGCGCCGATGCTGACGCCGATGTTGGCGCCCGCGCCGATGAGCATCGAGATCTGGTCGGTAACCTTTACAGTCCTGACCGGGAGCTTGTCCCAATCCTGCGCCAGGACCGGAGCGCCGAGAGCCGCCGCGAGCGACGCGCACACGAGGATTCCACGGATTCGAGCGGACATCGAACCACCTCCTGTCGGGCCGGACGCCATGGCGGCAAGCCACAGCCGCCGCTGCCTCACCGCGCCTCCTGGCTGGCCCCACGCGCGTGGCGGACCTCCTCTCCATGTGCGCGCGCGGGCCGAAAGGTGACAGGCAGGGAGGCCAGGCGGGTCTGACGGTCGAATCGCCCTGTGGTAGCATCCGCGCGATGACGCATGCTGCGCGGATCGTGCTCACGCTTCTGCTCGGCTCCTGGGTCGGCTCCATCCTCGTGGCCGATCGCGCCGCGCCGCCCAACGCCCCGGCCCAGATTGCCGTCGAGGGCGATCACGTGACCATTCGCTACAACGGATCGGTGGTGTTCGACGGGCGAATCAGGAATCCTGATGCGCTGCGCGTTGCCGTGCCGTCGGTCTCGCGGCGGGGCGAGGCGGTGGATCAGGTCCTGGCCCTCTTCGCCACCCGTGGTCAGCTTGAGGTGTCAGGGATCGTCACAGCCAGCGCGGAAGCGTTTCCATGCGAGAGCGATCGCGCGGTTCGCGCGCTTCCCGTCGTCAGGCACAGCTCGGGGCTGAGCCGGAGCCGCCTGAACCAGGCTGTCTACGACCGGCGATGGGACTGGGTGCTGTCGGTGGACGATCACCCTCGCACGGCCGTCACGGTGACTCCGGTATCCGACACTGCTGACACGCGCACGTTCTCGCTCGAGGCGCGCGGCACTGAGATTGTGCTGAGGTTTCGGCCACGCTTCTACCAGCAACACCGCGGCCTTCGACACTTCGAACCCTGGACGTACGCCGTCTGGAGCCGGCCGGTGGTCGGCTGGTGCAGTTGGTTCGCCTTCTTCGACAAGGTCACCGATCAGGACGTGCGCCGGACCGCCGACGTCATGTCCGAGGTCCTCCTGCCGTACGGCTACGAGTACCTGCAGATTGACGATGGGTACCAGCGCGGGACCGGCTTGCCCGAACTCTGGCTGAAGCCGAATGACAAGTTCCCGCAGGGCATGGAAGCCACCGCCAACTACATCCGCCAGAAGGGACTCAAGCCGGGCATCTGGACCAACGCCACGTTCTCGCAAACCGACTACGCGAATCAGCACAAGGACTGGTTCGTGCGGAATGCGGCGGGCGGCGTGGCGCGCGGGAACTGGATCGATCATCCCGTGGACGCGTCGGTGCCCGGCGCGCTCGATGCGCTCGTCCGTCCCATCTACAAGGGCCTTCGAGGCATGGGCTGGGAGTATTTCAAGCTGGATGCCCTGCGCCACCTGCGGTACGAGGGCTACAACTCGTACCGCGGGCATTTCGAGAAGAAGGACCTTCAACCGGGAGACGTGCTCCGCCAATACGTGGCGGCGGTCCGCGAGGAGGTCGGCCGCGATCACTTCCTGCTCGCGTGCTGGGGCGTGCGGCCGGAACTGGTCGGCCTGGTCGATGGCTGCCGGATCGGGACGGACGGTTTCTCCTACGCAGGGCTCGCGCAGTACAACTCGTTCAACAACGTGGTGTGGCGCAACGATCCCGATCACATCGAGCTCAGCGCGACGGACGCGTGGCGTTCGACGATGGTGACGTCGCTGACGGGATCGCTGTTCCTCCTCACCGACAAACCCGAACGATATCGCACGGCGTTCGTCGAACCCGCCCGGCGGGCCGCGCCGGTGCTCGTCACGTCGCCCGGCCAGCTCTACGACGTCGACCCGTCGCGTTCGTCGGAACTGGCACGCGTGGACGGAGAGGTCAGCGGCCGCGATCCGAAACCGTTCGACGCCGGCCTGACGCCCGCCGCGCACCTCTACGAACTGGAGATCGCCCGACCGTTCGAATCATGGGTCGTGCTCGGCCGCACGGGCGGCGCATTCGACGAGATCCGCTGGGAGGCGATTGGCCTCGACCCGAACAAGCGCTACACGGTATTCGAGTTCTGGGAGCGGAGGTTCATCTCCGCCGACGCGGGGTCGTTCGTGCCCGGGCCGATCTCCCCGGCGTTCAACTCGCAGGTGTTCATCATCCGCGAGCGCCTTCCTCATCCGCAGATCGTCGCGACGAGCCGCCACATCACGGGCGGGGGAGTGGATCTGCTCGACGTGTCGTGGAAGGATGGCGTGCTGTCGGGCCGAAGCCGCGTGGTGGGTGGGGAATCCTACGAGATCTTCGTGACCGAGCCCAGCGGGTGGCGGCTCGCCGACATTCGATGCGATGGGACGGCCGCCCTGCCCGTGGTCCGTCTGGGCGCGCTCGCCGTATCCGGGTGCTCGCCGAAAGCCTCTGGCGAGATCTCGTGGCGGGCGACGTTCCGCCCGCCCCCGCCCGACGAGGCGAAGCGCCGATAGAGCAGGGCCGCCGGATGAGGCATCCTCCAGTCCGCTCGAGCTCAGGGAGTGCAGATGCATCAGCAGGGGTTTCTGCAGAGGCCTGCAACTACGCGGCCCCGGCGCTGGTGAGTTCCTCCGGGGGCATCGGCGTGCCGTGCTCGTCGGTCACGCTGATGCCGAGGGGGAACGCGTCGAACAGGACGGAGTACTTCGTCAGGCAGACCGTGCCGCACCGCATCGACTTCAGCACGTTCCTGCGGGCCATTGCGGTGAGCAAGACGATCCCGAAGACAACCCCAGCACCCCTACAGTATGTGAACCTCCAGCAACCGAGGGTCGGCAGATGCCGTCTCTCGTCACCTACTTCGCCGGCGGCTTGGCCAGCGAGATGTCGGCGATGCCGCCCACCCGCTTCGCCATCTCGATCATGGCGGGGAAGTCCGTGTAGGCGTAGACGACCATCCGCGCGCCGTCGGGCGAGCCGCCCCCATGCATGCACCCCGGAACGCCGGCGCCCGCGGTGAGCCACTCGATGAGCCGCGCGATGCGCATCCGTGTCTCGGCCGGCGAATTGGCCTTGAGGTACTTCTGCACGAGGTGGCCGTACCGGCTGTCCACGAGGTCCTGGTACGACGGCATGCAGCCGGTCTCGGCGATTCCGCCAGCGATATCCAGGGTCAGCCGCTTCGTCTCGTACGGCAACGAGGCCACGTGCACCTTGTTGGCGTGCGCGAGGACGGGGTCGGGGAGCCACGCCCCCGATGGATGCTGCGTGCCCATCATCGACGCCGCCAGCCCGACGCCGAACGTCGTCTCGTTGTTGACGATCATCTGCGTGAGCTTGTCGCGGAACACCTTCTCGTCGAGGCCGTTGGCCCTGGCGATCAGGATTGCCGCGCCGACCATCACATCGCCCTGGCCGGCCACGCACGCCCCGATGGCGGATCGGTACGGCAGCGTGAAGCGGAAGACCGCCTCGCCAGCGTGGGCGTACTCGCCGCACATGAAGACGCGCGATTTCGGCACGAACACGTCCTCGAAGAAGATGTACGCCTGCGTGATGCCGCCGCGGGTCACCGGGTTGTCGAAACCGTCCTCCAGATCCCGGTCGTCCGAGGCGTGGCGCGCCTCGACGATCGTGATGCCGGGCGCGTCCTTCGGGATGGCGAACGACACGGCGTAGTCGGCGTCCTCGCGGCGCAGCTTCACGCCGGGCATGACGAAGATCTCGTGCGCGGCGGCCGTTCCGCAGATCATCACCTTCGCCCCTCGCACGACGATGCCGTCGGGGCGGCGCTCGACGATGCGCAGGTACATGTCGGGATCGGCCTGCTTCGAGGGGCCCAGGCGGCGATTGCCCTTGGGGTCGGTCAGCGCGCCCGACAGCGTGATGTCGCGCTCCTGCGCCGCGACCAGCCATGCCTTCAGGCGCTCGTGGTAGTCGGTGCCGAGCGCGTGGTCCATGTCCCACGTGGAGGACCACATGGCATTCAGCGCGGCCCATCCCGCGCAGCGCCCTCCCGTGCACGTCCCCGTCCGCTGGAACATCAGGCGCTTCATCCGGCTGTTGGCGACCATGTCGTCGACCGACCGGATGACCGACAGGTAGCGCGAGATGCGGCGGCCCGTCAGGTGCGACGTGGTCGTCATCAGATCCTGGTGACGCGGATCGCGCGCGGCCTCGAAGATCTGCGCGTGCCCTTCGACCGTGCGTCGCGTGACGGGATCCTCGACGGGATCCTCCACCAGGCGGCCGTGCTTGTAGAGATTGGGCCGCAGGCGGCGCAGCGCGGTCTTGAACTCCTCGGGCGTCTTCGTGTCCTCGGGCGGCTGGATCTGCGGCGCCAGGCCTTCGCCCGTTCTCAGGTGGTGAATCAGGGCCGGGAGCACGTCGCCGAGATCTCCCACGATGCCGTAGTCGGCCATCGCGAAGATCGGCGCCCTGGCGTCGCTGTTGATCGCCACGATGGTCTTCGCCCCGTGGATGCCGACGGCGTGGTGCATCATGCCGGAGATGCCCGCCGCGATGTACAGCCTCGGCGCGATGAACTTCCCGCTGGCACCGATCATCTGGTCGGCTCGGGCCCAGCCCTCGTCGACCGGCGGCCGCGTGGCGCCGACCACGCCGTCCAGTAACTGCGCCAACTCGTCGAGGAGCGCCCAGCGGTCCTTCGAGCCCACGCCGAACCCGCCGCCGACGACCACCTCGGCCGTGGTGAGCGACGCGCTGCCGCCGGCCGGACGGCGGCGGCGCTCGACCTCGCGCGCCGTGCGGCCGCCAGCCGCGGGGTCCACGGTTTCGCGCACGATTTCAGCCGCCTCGGTCGAAGCCACGGGGCCGAACACACCGGCGATGACCGTGGCCATCTGGGGGCGCTGTCGCGGGCAGACGATGTTGGCCATGAGCTGGCCGCCGAAGCCGGGCACGGTCTGGACGAGGAGCCCTCGCTCGAGCTTCAAGTCCACACAGTGGGCGCTCAGCCCGGTGCCGAGGCGCGCGGCGAGGCGTGCGGCCAGCGCGGTGTTCTCGTTGTCGGCGCCGAGCAGCAGCACCTGCGGCTGATGACGCGAGACGGCGCCGGCGAGTGCCCGCGCGTGCCGCACAGTGGAAAACGTCGCCAGCGACGGGTCGTCCAGCACGCGGATCCTAACGGCGCCGGCGTGCAGGAGCTGCGCGGCCAGCGGCTCGACCTCGTGGCCGATGACGATCGCTTCGACTGGCGCCTGCGCCTGCGCGGCGAGCTCGTGGGCCTTTCCGAGCAACTCCATCGCAACCGCGTCGATCCGCCCGCCGTGGTGCGACGCATGGACCCAGATGGCGTGGCTGTCGCTCATGACGCATGCCTCCGCGTGGCCTTCAGCTTGTCCACCAGTGCCGCCGCCATCTGGCTCGGCGAGCCCTCGAGCATGTCGCCCTTCCGGCCGAGGGACGGCGCGAAGATGTTGAGCATCTGGGTCGGGGACCCGCTCAGCCCGATCTCATCGGGCCGGAGAGCGAGGTCGGCGGCCGTCCAGCAGGTGACGCCGACCGCCCCCGACCGCATGATGCCGGTCATCGAGGGCAGGCGCGGCACGTTCACGTCCTTGTCGAAGGTCACGAGCGCCGGCAGTTCACAGTCGTAGACCGCCTCGCCGTCCTCGACCGCGCAACGCGCGCGGAGCGTGGAGCCGTCCACGGAGAGCGCGGTGACGTGGGTGAGGTCCGGCATGTCCAGCAGTTCCGCGACCTGCGGGCCCACCTGGGAGGTGCTCCCGTCGAGCGAGTAGCCGCCGCAGAACACCAGATCGACGGCGCCCAGCCTGCGGATCGCGGCGGCCAGGCAGCGGGCGGTGGCGAGGCTGTCGGCGCCGGCGAACGCCGGATCCGAGAGCAGGTACGCCCGATCGCATCCCATGGCGAGCGACTCGGCCAGCTGTTCCTCCGCGTCCTTCGGGGCCATCGAGATGACCGTGACGATCCCGTCCGCAGACGTTGCGCGGGACGGCCCCGAGCGTGGTGAAGGGCCGCCCGCGGCAGAGCGCAGGGCGATGGCCTGCTCGATTGCGTTCCGGTCGAGCGGGTTGATGACGGCCGGAACCTCGCCGCGACGGAGCAGCATCGTCCGCGGGTCGAGCTTGAGCTTGCCCCACTTGCGGGGGTCCGGCACGGGCTTCATGCAGACGACGATGTTCATCTGATCCTCCCCGCTTCAGGCGAGCGCCGCGCGCGACACCACCAACTTGCCGACTTCCGTCGTCCCGCCGGCCGATACGCAGACCATCGCATCGCGGAACAGCCGCTGGACCGGGTACTCCATCATCGTCCCGCACGCGCCGTGGATTTCGATCGCCTTCTTGGCGGCCTGCACGGCGGCCTCGCTGACGTACATCTTCGCCAGTGTCGTTTCGACGCCGCAGTCCCGGCCCGAGTCCTTGAGCCACGCCGCGTGGTAGCAGAGCCACCGGGACGCCTGCAACTGCGCGAAGATGTCGGCTATGCCCCACTGGATGGCCTGCAACTGCGCGATCGGCCGGCCGTAGAGCGTGCGCTCCTTCGCGAACCGCACGGCCTCGTCGTAGCACGCCTGCAGGATGCCGAGCGCGGTGGCGGCCATCCCGGAGCGGCCGACCTCGCTGATGATCCTCAGCGCGATCGTCATCCCGTCTCCCTCATTGCCGAGCAGGTTCTCGCGCGGCACGTGGCAATCGCGGAAGATCAGCTCGCCCGTGTCGGCGCCACGCAGCCCCAGCTTGTGCTCGTGCCGGCCCGCGCAGAATCCGGCCGTGCCCTTCTCGACGACGAACGCGCTGATGCCCTTTGGGCCCTCGCCCGTCTTGACCACCGTGACCACCGCGTCGCTCAGGTGGCAGTTGGTGATGAAGCATTTCCGGCCGGTCAGCACGTAGCCGTCAGGCGCCGGGCGCGCGCTGCTGGCCATGCCGAGCAGGTCGGAGCCGCCTGTAGGCTCGGTGATCGCGCACGTCCCGAGGTAGTCGCCGCGGCAGAGCGCCGGCAGGTACTTCTCCTTCTGCGCGTCGGTCCCGAAGTCGGCCAGTGCGGCGGCGCCCATGTGGTGGACCTGCAGGCTGATGCCCACGGCGGCCGACACCCGGCTCACCTCCTCGATCGCCACCGTGCGCGCGAGGTGCCCGAGGTTCGATCCACCGTGCTCGGCGGGCGTGATGAGCCCGAGGACGCCGAGATCGCCAAGCATCCGCACGAGCGACACGGGGAACTCGTCGCGCTGCTCCATGTCCTCGACGAGCGGCGCCACGGTCTGCTCGGCGAACTCACGGACCGACCGCCTGACGAGTCTGGCTTCCCTGGGCAGATCGAAATCCATGACGACCTCGTTCGTTGATGCGTGTTGCCGGCGTGACCGGGGGCTGGCCCGGGTGCGACGGGGATCGGACCGGCCCATTATAGGCCCAGGCCACCCTACTTCTTCTGACGCGCCTGGAGCGCCCAGTCGAGCGGGATCCCGGCCGCAGATGCCCGCCCGGCCGAGGGCGTCGGCGATTCCTTGCGATAGTCGTCGAACCGGCCTACATTGCGATTACCGAGTCGTTCCCTTATTGCATCGAGTGGAGAACAGCGCGCATGGACGAGAGCAAGTCCTATCCGGTTCCATTCGTCCTGATCAGGCGAGCGTTGGTCGAGCAGGACGGCGAGCCTGCCGAGAACAAGCTCGGGACGGTCGGCAACAACGGTCGCAAGGTGCTCGCTACGCGCGTTCTGCCCGAATTCGGAGAGGTCGAAGTCACCCGGCCGCAATGGACGGTGCCCGCCGTGCTTCCCACAGGTGATGGGGGCCTCGAGGTGGCGACCTTCACCGAATTCGCGGGCCAGGACCGCCACAAACACCTTCGGAGCACGGAGATCTACACGGTGCTCAGGGGTCGGCTCTCGATCTACATCGATGACGAACCGCACGTGCTCGACGCATTGGACGAGGTCGTCATTCTTCCGGGGACCGTGCACGAAGTGGTGCAGGACAAGCGCCGATCTCGTGGTGTGGGTGAAGCCTTCGAACTGCTCGTCCGCGTCCACGCGCTCAGTTGTTTCGGTGTGGATGACAAGTACGTGCAGTTCGACCGTGGTGGAGCCTGGCACCGATGGAGCGAACTCACGAGAGAGGCTCGGGCCAGGGCGTACAAGAGGCAGGGCGATCCGGGTTCGTGATCTCGTGGTGGCGAGCGGCGGCACGCGCGTCATCCTGGCTGGGATGAATCCGGCACGGACGTAGCCGCAGGAAGCGCCAGGCCGCCAGGCTCTCTTCGCCGCCTACTGGTACGCCAGCTTGACCGCCAGCGCGAGCAGGAGGAGCGCCGTCGGCACGTAGACGAACACCGCGAAGGTGGCGGCGGCTTTGATGTACTTGAAGAAGTTCACGCCCGCCATCGAGCAGATGGTGAAGGCGATGCCGTCCCACGGCATCCAGAAGTTGAACGCTCCGCTCGCCAGTTGGAAGGCCAGCACGACGATCTGTTTCGAGAAGTGCAGCACGTCGGCGAGCGGCGCCAGGATGGGCATGACGGTGGCGGCGGTGCCCGAGGCGCTGCCGAGAAGCGCCGCCATCACCGCGCTCGTCGCGAACATCACGTAGGCGATGACGAACTGCGGCACCTTCGTCAGATAGCCGGCGAAGAAGTTCAGGATCGTGTCGAGGATGAGGGAGTCGTGCAGGATGAAGTAGAGGATCTGCGCGGCGCTCATCATGATGACGGCGATCATCACGCTGCGCATCCCCTCGATGTTCTTGTCGATCATCTCCTTGACATGCAGGCCGCCCGCGACCGGCACCACGATCCCCATCCAGAAGTAGAGCGCGCCGATCTCGGTGAAGCCCCAGCCGTGGCGCAGCAGCCCCACCATCAGGATGACGAACCCCACGAGCGTGAGCACCAGCGCAAGCGCGCGCCGTGGTGTCAGCGCGGCCGCGCTCGAGTTGTCGGGCGATGCCCGAAGACGCTGGCGGTTCTCGACGTCCTCGGCCGCAGACAGGGATCGTGACGGATCCCGCTTCACGCGGATCGCATAGCGCATGATCACCGCGCTCGTGATGGTCATGAAGACGACGAAGCACACGATACGAAAGCCGCTGCCGGAATAGAGCGGCACACCGGCGAGCGCCTGGCCGATGGCCACCGTATAGGGGTTCGTGATGCCGCACGCGAACCCCACGGCGATGCTCCAGTACATGACGAACACCGCCGACATCGCATCGAAGCCCATTGTCAGCATCAAGGGAGCGATGACGAGGATGAAGGGAATGGCCTCCTCGTACATCCCGAAGGTGGCCCCGCAGGCGCCGAGTGCAAAGACGATGATCGGGATGAAGGCGATGCCGAAGCGGCCGGTCCGCCGCACGAGCGAGTGGATGCCCGCGTCGATCGCACCCGTGGCGATGATGGCGGTCATCGCGCCCGCCGACAGCATGATGACGAACGAGCGGTCCGCGCCCTCGAGCGCCCCGCGCATGAAGACCGTCCAGAGTTCGCGGAACCCCTGCGGGATCGCCGGCACGAAGTGGAAGGAGCCCGGGACGACGATCTGCCGCGCGTGTCCCATGACGTCCAGCGAGCGGCGGTCGAAGGTTCCACCCGGGATCACGAACGTGAGCAGCGAGAACAGCACACAGAGGAAGAACATGATCACCAGGGGGCTGATGTTCCCCATGGCGTCGATGACTCGCTGGCGCAGGGTCGGCATCTGATTCTCCAGGAACACCGTGGGCTGGCGAAGCGAGTTCGGCGGTCTCAGGCGGAGCTTCGCTAGAAATCCTCGTGGAACGCCAGCGTCTTCACCTCGACGAGCAGATCGTGCAGTGCGTCAATCGCCCCGGCCGCGCGCTCCCGATCGAAATCCGTCACCGCCTCGATCATGCCGGACGGGTCGAGGCCGGCCGCGCGCGCCTCCATCGCCGTCAGCGCGGGTTCCGTCTCTGCCTCGAACGACCGCCACCGGCTGCGCACGACCTCGATGCATCGCGGGTAGTGGGCATCGACGAGCTTCGCGAGTTCCGTGAACAGCCAGTACGCCGAGTCTTGTGCGTAGCGGCCCCCGGCCGTCGCGTAGCGGGTCTCGACGTCCGCGATGCCGACGTGGAACGGCACGAACACGCCGGTCAGCGATGTCGAGAGGCAGGACCACATCCGGTGCGCCAGTTCCGGCCGCATGCCCCGGCGCGGTTCGAGGACGGTGCAGGCCTCGGTGTTCATGCGCGCCACCGTTCGCACGGACGTGCGGAACGGCGACCCGTCGGGCCTCGTGCAGTAGAGTGGCGTGCCCTCGTAGACCTCGCGCAGCAACGTCATGAGATCCGGCACGGTCACGGTGCCGAGAGCTGACACCCGCGCCTCGAGCACGTTGTGTCGGTCGAGGTTGTAGCGGTCCGCCTGGTTCGCTGGGTCGCCGAACGCAGTGGCGAAGTCCGCGGCCGCGCCCATCGTCGCTCCATGACCTGGCTCTCCTGCGGTGCCGATGCGATAGCAATTCGCGCGAATCGACACCTCGCCATCGCCGACGCGCTCGGCGGCCCAGTGGCCGTCCCTCGCCAGTTCCACCCACCAGGCCTCGTCCGGATCCGCAACGGCCACCATCGTTCCCGAGTCGCAGCTCAGACCCTGGTGTTCACACAACTCACCGACCAGCGCCGCACCCTCTCGGGCGGAGGTCGCCCGCTCGAGCACGAGTTGCAGGAACTCGGTCCAGATGACGCCGCCCGGAATCACGTCGTACATCCGATCTTCCGGCACGCCCTTCATGATGGCCATGTTGTTGGACACCGCCACGCCGTGCTCGTTGATGCCGAAGGTGTGCTCGCCCGGGTAGTGGCGCTTGTCGAAAATCTTCGCGGCCAGGTGGCGAACCAGATGGGCGGGCTGCGACAGCGTGCCCGACGAGTGCAGCGGGAACCGCTCGTCGGGCGCGGGATCGCGGGCGGGCACAATCGTCACCTTGTGCGCCGAGTTCCGGCCCAGTTCCTCGCTGTGGGCCAGCAGAACGCATCCGGTCGCGCTACGGTTCTTCCCGACTACGATTGTCGTGCACACAACGACTCCCCGGTTGAGGCCCCGAAGAACGCGTCGATGAGCGCGACGTACAGGTCCACGCGCTCGGCGAGCGGCGGTGAATCCGGCGAGCGCAGGACCGTCTCCACCGTGAGCACGGGACTGCATCCGATGCGCACGGCAAGCAACTCGTCAACCGATCCATCCGCGCTGTCCACGATGAGGCCGTCGACGATGCCCTCCCCGAAACGGGTGACCCCCTCGCGCACCAGCGGCAGGCGCGACTGGGCCAGGAACTCCCGAACACGGCGCGTCGCCGGCTGAACCATCCCGTCGGGACCCGTGACGTAGAGGTACGTTCCCCTTCCATCGAACTGGTACCCCGATGCCTCGTAGACCGGATCCTCGTGGAGGTCGAGTACCGCTGCGCCTGGGCGAATCCTGATGCCGCGCATCACGAAGTCGGTGATCGCTGCGGCTTCGGCACACGCCGGCACCACCGCGCGCCCCAGCAGGTGGTCGCTGTCGGAGACGCTTTGCCCGGAGGGCCCGTACCGCTGATGGTGCAGGTAGCCCCAGGGATTGAGCAGCGGCAGCACCAGCAATCGGAGCGCACGCCCGCGCTCGATCATCGTCGGGACGCCGCGCGCAAGAGCGAGCGCCCCGGCCGGTTCGCGGCCGTGAATGCCGCCAATCAAGACGGCATCCACCTCGTCCGCGTTCGCATACGCGCGAACCGGCAGCGTGCCGCCGGATGGCGCCGGCTGTGTCGCTATTTCGATCGTCCGCCACCCGGCCGATTCGAGGGCGTCGAATCCTGCGAGCACGGCGGCGAGTGGCGGGCGGCCGTCGCCCGCCGGCGGCACGACGAAACAGTCGGACGCGAGCCCGGCATGTGAGCGCATGGAACGCCTAGCCGCGCGCGAGGTGTGTTCGCGCCTCGTTCAAGCTCGCCTCGAGCAGGACGAGCGCCTCCTCGACGTTCGCCTGCGACACCAGCAGCGGCGGCATGAAGCGAATCGTGCTCGCCCCGCACGACAGGAGGAGCAGGCCGTTGTGGAACGCGCGTGTCACCACGGCATCGCACAGCGCCTTGGCCGGCTGCTTCGACTGGCGATCCGTCACCAGTTCCATGCCGAGGAAGAGCCCCTTGCCGCGCACGTCGCCGATTTCCGGATGGCGTTCCTGGAGCGCCTGCAACCGTGCCAGAAGACCGAGCCCGACCTCGGCCGCGTTGGCCATGTAGCGCTGCTCCACGAGGTCGAGCGTGGCGAGCGCCGCCGCGCAGCAGATCGGGTTGCCGCCGTAGGTGTTGCCGTGCGCCCCTCTCGGCCAGGCCCGCATCAGGCTCTTGCGTGCGGCCATCAGGCCGATCGGCATTCCGCTGCCGAGGCCCTTCGCGAGTGTGAGAATGTCCGGCTGCACGCCCCAATGCTCGCACGCGAACATCCGGCCCGTTCTCCCGACGCCGGCCTGCACCTCGTCGAAGATCAGCAGGATGCCGTGGCGATCGCAGAGCGCACGCAGGCTGGCCAGAAATCTGTCCGGCGGCACCAGGTAGCCGCCTTCGCCCTGGAGCGGCTCCACGAGGACGGCGGCAACCTCGCCGGGCGGAACATTGCCCTGGAACAGCATCTCCTCGATGTAGCGGATGACGGCCTGTCCCTGATCCTGGCCCGCAAACAGCGGCCGGTACGGATTCGGATACGGCACGTGCGTCACCCCGGGCATCGTCGGGAAGAATCCCTTCTGCTGGGTGTACTTGCTGGACGTGAACGCCAGCGAGCCCATCGTCCTGCCGTGGAAGCCGCCGAGGAAGCCGATGAAGCGGCTCCGGCCGGTGGCGTAGCGCGCCAGCTTCAGGGCGGCTTCCACCGCCTCGGTGCCCGACTGGCAGAAGAAGCTCATCGCCGGTTCGCTCATCGGAGCGAGGCCTGCGATGCGTTCGGCGAGGCGCGTCTGTCCCTCGTGCCAGTAGTCGCTCGAGATGTGGATGAACCGCTCCGCGGCCTGCTGGATCGCCCTGACGACGTCGGGGTGGCAGTGGCCTGTGCTGCACACGGCAATGCCGGCGGCAAAGTCGAGGAAGCGATTGCCGTCCACGTCCCAGACCTCCACGCCCAGCCCGTGGGACATGGCGAACGGATAGTCTCGCGGGTACGACGGGGAGGTCACCTCGGCGTCGCGAGCCAACAAGGCCTGGGCGCGCGGCCCCGGAAGTTCAGTGCGGATGTGCGGTGTCTGCATAAGACCTTTCGTGTCGGCCCATCCGGCGGATCGGCCTCAATATGGAACGCGGATGCGGCTGCCGTGCGCGGCCCTCGTCCGCGCGTGCAGGTCACGAAGGATTCGCAACTCTTCCTCGGTGGGGGGGGCGATGACCTCCACGTGGTCCGCGACCTTCAGGGGCCATCCGGTTGCCTGCTCGACCCGGGCAACCGACACCCCTTCGAAGCACCCGACCAACTGCAACTCCTCGGTGTCCGGCGCGGGCCGCAGCATGCCGAGATCCGTGATCACCACCTGCGGTCCGGCTCCGACAGCGCCCGATCGAGTCCGCGAGCCGTGGCCCTCCATGAACCCCGCGCTGCTGCAGAAGTCCAGCCGCGGGACGAAGGCGCGTGGAGTCTGCTTCAACACGATGAAGGTCTGCCTGGCGTGGGCCGCGATCTCCGGCGCTCCACCAGCGCCAGGCAGGCGTGTCCTCGGACGCGCGTAGTCGCCGATGACCGTGGAGTTGAGATTGCCGAACCGGTCGATCTGCGCCGCGCCGAGGAACCCCACGTCGATACGCCCGCCCTGCAGCCAGTAGGCGAACACCTCGGGCAGCGGCACCACCGCGGTGGCGGTGTCGGCCAGTTCGCCGTCGCCGATCGACAACGGCAGAACATCCGGCCGTGTCCCGACCGTACCCGACTCGTAGATCAGGACGATGTTCGGGGCGTGTGTCCGGCGAGCGAGGTTGGCGGCCGCGGAAGGAAGGCCGATGCCGACGAAGCACACGCACCGATCCCACAGGAGCCTGGCCGCGGCGACCGTCATCAATTCATCCGGATTCCACGGCGCGGTCACGATCACACCTCCTCGCCGTTCCGGCTGGACGGGACGCCGACACTGCGCAGGAATGCCGCGTGGCCGTTCGTCCCGAGCACGTGTTCATCCATCCACCGGCCGAAGTGCTCGCGGTCGCGGCTGATCTCGTCCCACGCGAGATAGAACGCGTTGTCGCGGGCGTAGTAGCCCTGGGCGTACGACGGGTACGCTCCGCCCGGCACGCACGCGATGGCCGTCACCACCCAGTCGGGCAGCACGACGGCGTTCACCGGCGCATCCAGCCGGTCCACGATTTCTTCCACCGTCACGAGCAACTGTCGGCCCGCCATCGCGGCTTCCTTCTGGACGCCCAGGATGCCTCGAAGCAGCACGTTGCCGGCGCGGTCCGCCTGTTGGGCGTGGATGATCGTGAGGTCCGGACGTAGCGCGGGCACGGTCGCGATCGACTCGCCCGTGTAGGGGCACGTCACCGCCTTCACCTGCGGATTCACGCGGGCCAGGTCCGTGCCGATATAGCCGCGGAGCACCCCGAAGGGCAGGTTCGACGCGCCAGCCGTGTAGGAAGCGGCCATGCCCGCGTGCGAGTGCTCGACAATCGCGATCGGCCGGGGCCACTGCCGCTCGACCGCATCACGCAGGCGATGGAGCGACCCGACGCCAGGGTTCCCGCCCCACGAGAAGGTCAACGCCCGCGCGCAGCCCGCGCCGATCATCTGGTCGTAGATGATGTCTGGCGTCATGCGCACCAGGTGCAGATCCGTCTTCCGCTGCCGAATGATCTCGTGGCCGGCGGCGAAGGGAATCAGGTGTGTGAACCCCTCCATCGCGATCATCTGACCGTCGCGCACGAGCCCGGCGACGGCGTCTGCCAGCCCCATCAGGTTCATGCGCTACTCCACCCAGGTCTGGGATTGCTCCCGCAGGTACTGAGGCAGGTAGTAGAAGGATCCGATCGCCTTGCCGGTGGACCCCGATCCCTTCCACCCGCCGAACGCCTGGTAACCCGGCCACGCGCCGGTCGTGGCGCCCTGGGGGCGATTCACATAGGTCACGCCCGCCTCGATGCCATCGAGGAACGCGGTGACCTCGTCCCGGCTCCCGTAACAGCCGGCCGTCAGTCCGAGCCTGGTGTCGTTCGCGCGGCGCAGCCCCTCCTCGAAGTCCTTCACGCGGTTCACCATCAGGATCGGCATGAACATCTCTTCCTGGAACAGCGGATGATCGGCGGGTGCCTCGGCGAGCGTCGGCGCGACGAAATGTCCGTGCGCGAGATCGCCGTCGGTGAGGCGCGTGCCGCCGAGGAGTACGCGGCCGCCACCCTCAGCAAGTTTCGAGCAGCACGCATCGAAATCCGCAGCCGCGCGCGCCGAGATCACCGGTCCCATGTAGTTCTCCCGCCGGGTCGGATCGCCGACGGTGAGCGTCTGGATCCGCGCGGCGAGGCGGCTGATGAACTCGTCCGCGACGGCCTTCTCGACATACACCCGCGACAGCGCGGAGCACTTCTGACCGCTGAGGCCGTAGGCGGACCGCACGATTCCCGTGACCGCCCGTTCGAGGTCGCCCTTCGCCGTGACGATGCAGGGATTCTTGCCGCCGAGTTCGGCGATGCAGGGGCGAGGCCAGCGGCCGGACGAGAGCGCCTGCAGGATCCGCATCCCGACATCGAACGAACCCGTGAACGTCGCGCCCGCAAGGTCCGGATGATGGACGAGCGCTTCGCCCACGGTCGATCCGCCGCCGATGACGTAGTTGAAGACGCCGGGCGGAACACCGGCATCCCTGATGCAGTCGGCCAGCAGGCGTCCGGCCCAGGGGGTGTCGGTGGCGCCCTTCAGCACGACGGTGTTGCCGGTGACCAGCGCCGCAGCGGTCGGACCGCCGGCCAGCGCCAGCGGGTAGTTGAACGGGGCGATCACCGCCCAGACGCCGTGGGGCTTGAGCACGCTGCGGTTGTGCGAGGCCCAGCCGTCGAGCGGATCGTCGGGCAGCGCGCGGTCGAACCCATTGTTCCGCTCGAAATCGGCGGCGTAGCCCCGGAAGAAGTCGGCGGTCTCCTGGGCTTCACCGAGGGACTCCATGCGGTTCTTGCCGACCTCGATGGACATCGCGGCACCGATTGTGTAGACGCGTTCCTCCAGCAACGCGGCCACCCGCCGCACCAGCGCCACGCGGTCGACCATGGGCGTTCGTCGCCAGGCCGTGAACGCGCGCTTCGCGGCTCTGACCGCGCGGTCGACGTCGGCGGCGTCCCCGGCGGGACAGTGCCCGAGCACCACTCGCTGATCGATGGGACTGCGCTTTATGGTGGTGCGCGCGGTCCGGACGTCGTCGCCGTCGATGTACATCGCATGCGCGGCGCCGAGACCGGCCTTCACCGTCTCCAGCGCGTCGTCGAAGCGGTGATGCATCTCCTCCGGCGGGTTGAACATCGTCGAATAGGTCAGCTTGTAGGTCACGACCACTCCGATTCGCCAAGCAGGCGATCGAGCACGCCGAGGGCGTCGCGCAGTTCTGGTTCTTCGATGACGAGCGGTGGGGCGAGCAGGATGAGGTTTCCGCGCACGGCGAACGAGACGCCCGCTTCCATCGCGCGTTCGACCAGGCGGCGCAACGACGGATGCACGTCGGGCCACGGTCGCAGCGGCTCACGCGTCTGGCGGTCTTTCACGAGCTCCAGCACCGCGAACAGCCCGCGTCCGCCGCGGACGTCGCCGATGACCTCGTGTCGGCCCTGCATGGCCGTCAGTTCCTGGAACATCCACGCGCCGAGCGTGCGGGAACGGTCGATGAGTTGCTCGTCCTCGTAGGCCTGGATGGCTGCAACACCCGCGGCACAGGCCAGCGGATGACCGCAGTAGGTCAGGCCGGTGTAGAGCATCTGGTGTTCGAGACGGGACGCAACCTCGCGCGACGCCACGACGGCCCCGAGCGGGACATGGGCCCCGGTGAGGCCCTTGGCGAGCGTCATCAGGTCCGGCCGTCCCGCGTCGCCGTGCCGCTGCCACGCAAACCACTCTCCGCAGCGTCCGAATCCGCTCATCACCTCGTCGGCGATGAGGAAGACGCCCGTCTCGCGTGTGACGAGGCGAAGCGCGGGCCAGAAGCTGTCCGGCGCGACGATGCCGTTCGTGCCGGCATCCGCCTCCATCAGGACCGCGGCGGTGTCCGGATGGCCGTCGATCGTCTCGCGGACGACCTCGGCGGCGCGGCGGCCGCACGCGTCCGGCGAGGGTGTTCCAAACGGGCAGCGGTAGGCATACGGGGGAGGCACGTGCAGCACGTGATAGACCGCCGGATCGACCTGAGCCCGCGTGCGGCTGTCGCCGCTGAAGGCCATCGCGCCGTAGCTGGCCCCGTGATACGAGCGGTCCCGCGCGATCACCATCCCATGCGGCCTGCCAGCCGCCTGGCGGGCGAACTTCACGGCGTGCTCGTTGGCGTCGGCACCGCCAAGCGTGAAGAAGACGCGCCCGCCGTCGAACCCGGACTTCTCGAGCAGGCGGGAGGCCAGCGTCGCGCGGGGCGCGGCGCCCCAAGCGGCCGTCACGAAGCAGAGCCGCTCGGCCTGCTCACGGATCGCGCGGACGAGCGCCGGATGCTGGTGGCCGAGATTCATGCACTCGGCCAGGCTGCTCATGTCGAGGTAGTGGCGGCCGTTCTCGTCCCAGAAGCACGCTCCGCGCCCGCCGACGATGGTCGGGGCCTTCCATTCGGCCTGCACGCACCAGCTGTGCAAAACAGTGTCTCGCTCGAGAGCCATGGTCGGTGTCCAGGGAGCGTTTCGTCGCCGCGGCGACCTTCGGATTGCGGACTCATTACAGTATCCTCTACGCTGGCCTGTCAACCGGGCGCCGCAGACACGAGGCCGCGTCGTCTCTGCGAATGCCCGAACTGGGGGTTGAACATGCGATCGGCATATCTCTGCGCCGCGGTGCGGACGCCGTTCGGACGCCACGGGGGCGCCCTCGCTCGCGTGCGTACGGACGATCTGGCGGCGTTCCCGATCAGCACGCTCATCGCGCGCCACCGGGGCGTGGACTGGGGCGCTGTGGACGACGTGGTGTTGGGATGCGCGAACCAGGCGGGCGAGGACAACCGGAACGTGGCCCGGATGGCGGCGCTTCTCGCTGGCCTGCCGCCGGATGTGCCGGGCGTCACCGTCAACCGCCTGTGCGCCTCGGGGCTGGAAGCCGTCGGCCAGGGTGCGAGGGCCATCTGGGCCGGAGAAGCAGACCTCATCATCGCCGGCGGCATCGAAAGCATGTCGCGTGCGCCCCTGGTCATCAGCAAGGCGGGTGGGGCGTTCTCGAGAGACCAGCGCCTCGAGGACACGACCGTCGGCTGGCGCTTCGTGAACCCCAAGATGGAAGCCGCGCACGGCATCGACAGCAACGCCCAGACGGCCGAGAACCTCGCGCGTGAGAGGGGCATCTCACGAGTGGATCAAGATGCCTACGCCTGGCGCAGCCAGCAACGGGCGGAAGCGGCTCGAACGCGCGGCCTGCTGGCGGAGGAGATCGCGCCGATCGACGTCCGGTCCGGACGCGAGACCACGCACGTCGCGGTGGATGAGCATCCGCGCCCGGGGACGAGCCTGGAGCAACTCAGCACGCTGAAGCCGCTCCTCGGGCCGGGCACGACCATCACCGCCGGCAACGCGTCCGGGATCAACGACGGGGCCTGCGCGCTGCTGCTGGCATCAGAGGCCGCCGTCGCCCGCTACGGCCTCGAGCCAATCGCCCGCGTCACCGGAATGGCAAGTGCAGGGGTGCCCCCGCGCATCATGGGCATTGGCCCCGTGGCGGCGATCTCCCGATTGCTGGATCGACAGGGGCTCGCGCTGGACGATGTCGACGTGCTGGAGATCAACGAGGCCTTTGCCGCACAAATGCTGGCCTGCACGCGCGCCCTTGGGCTGGGCGACGACGCCGAGTTCGTGAACCCGAACGGCGGAGCCATCGCCTTCGGGCATCCGCTGGGCGCCAGCGGTGCGCGGCTGTGCCTGACGGCCGCCTTGGAGCTGAATCGCCGCCAGGGTCGCCACGCTGTCGTGAGCCTGTGCGTGGGCGTCGGGCAGGGTCTCGCGCTGGCGCTCGAACGCACGGCATGATCCGCACCTGCCTGCGTCTGAACGAGCTCGGTGACGCCTTTCACCTCTCGTTCCGCTCATCGCGATGAAGGAACGTGGCCGAGGAGAAGAAGCCGTGGTGATCGAAAGCGAGTCGATTCTCGACATCTGGCGGATCAACAACCGTGTGGCGACCTTCCTCGTCGAGAACCTGCCCGAGCAACTGTGGTCCGCATCGCCCTCGCCTGACCGACAACGCACCGCCCGCGCAATCCTGGCCCACGTGCACAATACGCGTGGCATGTGGGCACGGGTGCTTGGCGGCCGCCTGGACATCCCGGCATTCAGAAAAGTCGATCCCAGGACCGTGACGAGGTCCGAACTCGTCACATCTCTCGATCGAAGCGCGGCATCCATCCTCGCCCTCTTGCGCGGCGGCATGGACGCAGGCGGTCGGTTTCCTGGCGTCGCTGGCGCCTTTGTCTTCGGCGCGCTCCCGCGCGACGTCGTGACCTTTCTCGGGTACGCGCTCTCCCACGAGAGCCACCATCGGGGTCAGGTCGTCTCATCGGCCAGGCACGCCGGCCATCGCCTTCCGGACCCGACCACCGCCGGCTTATGGCAGTGGTCCACCCGGTTGCGCGAAGCCCGCGCACGGGGTGGCGGATCACGAGTCCACGGCACCGGATGCTGCCCAGACGCGTGAGCCTGGGTTGGCCGATGGGGATCCCGGCGACAGGACCCCCGCCTCGACCACCGATATCGCCTGCTCAACAGGTCACATCTGTTCCACCGTCTTGTGGAAGTGGATGTTGCGCTCCTTCAAGTGCGCGAGGACGAACGCGAACGCGCGGTCGTCTTCGGCCACGAACTCCGGAGGCAGCACACCCTTGCGGCTGTACAGCCCATCGGCCAGCAGGCGCACGGCGGCCGTGGCCGTGTAGCCCGTCGTCCGAGCCATCGAGGTGACCTTGTTCGTCGTGTCGAAACGGTCGAGCAGATTGTAGGTGACCTTTTCGCGTCGGCCGTCCCGGTTGTCGCCTTCGATCTCGACGCGCATGACCGTGAACTCCTCCTCCTCCGGGCGCAGCTTCCAGACGGGGAACATGATGCGCGAGGTGAACTCGAGGGGCGAGATCATCGCGCCGCCGATCTCGATCGGGGTCTTGTCGAAGAAGCCCGTGTCGCGCAGCGCCTGCATGAGCCGGATGTGGCCCGGGTAGCGGAGCGTCTTCTCCTTCATGTTCTCGCACGTGATTGTCGTGGCGAGCGAGCGCAAGCCGTCGGTGTTGAACGACTCGAGCGTGCCGATGCCGTCGAAGTGCAGGAGTTCGGGATCGGTCAGGGCCGGCCGGACGATCTCACGGCCGCCCTCGATGTAGCGGGCGGGGCGCGTGTATTCCTCGATGACGTCGGCCGGTGAGAACACCGCCTTGTACTCGAATGGGAACTCGCGCACGGTCGGGAGCCCGCCAACGAGGATCTCGAGCCGGTGGAGCTTCTGCATGTGCTTCTGGTGATGGCCCGCGAAGATGTTGCTCATGCCCGGTGCCACGCCGAAGTCCATGATGGCCGTCACATCGTTCTTCTTCGCCAGTTCGTCGAGGTCGAACGGATCCTCGGGGAAGAACGCGATATCCACGACGTCCTTCTTTGCTTCGATGACCGCCTGGAAGGCGCGTTTGCCGAGCCAGCCGGGCAGCGCGCCCACGACGAGGTCGAAGGGCTCGATGGTCTTCTTGACCGCATTCATGTCGGTGCAATCGGCCTGGAGAGTCTCGACCGCGAAGCCCTTGAACGCCGCAGCCAGGGCCTCCCGGCTCCGATCCACGGCCGTCACGTGGTAGTGGCCGGACAGATCCTTGGCGATTTCCTTGCCGACCAGACCAGCGCCGAGGACGACGATCTTCTTCATGGAACACCTCTGTGGGACTGTGTGATGTGAGACGGTTGAATCGAGCCGGTGCGCGGACGCCGCGTGTCATGTGATCCCGCGCGCGATTGCCGCGGGCCACAGGGAACGGCCCTGCGTCACCGATCATGCGAAGCGACCGAAATCGAGGGCGGGAGGAACTGGACTACAGACCCGCCGAGAGGGATCCGGTCCCGATCAGCAATCGGTGGACGGCGAGATGGATGTAGGTGCGGATCAGCATCGAACTCCCGCGACGGTAGCACGCGGAATGATGAAGCGTCAAACGGGAGCACACGCCACACACGAGCTTCGCCCGCGCGGCGGCGATTGAGCGAACCACGGGCGAGATGCTCGAGGCCTACGAGCGTCCGGCCCCGGCCTGCTTCGTGCCGGACGTCTCGACGACCGTGAAGCTGCCCTTGCCCATGTTCATCCCGCAGACGATCTCGATGGGCCCGGATTTGGAGGGCGTGAACTCGATCGTCGTATCGCCGGCCTTGACGGTCTTCTTCACGTCGAAGGCGTTGATGACGACCGTCCGCATGCACCCCTTGACGGTGTTGAGATCGACCTCCATCTTGACCGGGACGCCCTTGGTCACGGTCGGGGGCGTGACGACGTAGCCCTTGGTGTCGAAGCTCAACTTCACGACCTGAGGCTGCTTCTTCTCGATCTTGCCGGCCTGGACGCCGGCCGCGGTCGCGATGGCGCCGAGCAGCACGATCGACACCGCGAGTGTGGGCAGTCGCATCATGGGTGCCTCCTGTGCCGCCCATTCTCGCACGAGTCGACAAGGTGAGGTGTCGGTGGGCGCCGCGCCTCCTGGCCTTTCGGACCGGCGTGGAACAGATAGACGTACGTCCCGTTCTGCTCGAGGAAGGTCTCGATCGGGCAGCCTGTGGTTGCTGACGTCCCCGAGGATTGCCGACGAGTGAAGACACTGCATTTGCAGAACCGGCGCCTCCGCGCCGCCCGCGACCTGAAACTTGCGCGCCTGATGAGCGGAGAGATCGCGGTGTAGATCGGTCGTCTTGTATTTCTGGTTAATCCCTTGGCGGAGGATCAACGAGAAATATAGAGTGCCCGTATGAAAGAGCGCCTCGGACGCCTGGAGGCGCAGTTGTTCGCCTACGCGCAGATGCGCAAGCTGCGCGTGGACGCCGAACGAAAGCCTGGCGATCAACACTCTGATGGCGGATCGCGCGGGGCGGTACCAGATTTGCGGCCCCAACGCCTTCAATCGCTACGGCTACGACGGTCAGATCCCCAACCGGATCTACACCTACAACAACCGCATCTCCGGCGACCGCGCCATCGCGACGGTCAACCTCACCCTCATCAAGGTCGCGGACGAGCGCTTAGGGGAGACCGATGCGCAGAAGACCGTCGATGGCGAGACCGCCGTCTACTCGTCGCGCGCCCGGACGCGCTTCGACGCGGTCTACGACTGGTCGCGGTTCGGCAGCCTGCCGCGCGCGTACGGCTGGATTCGTGCGGATCTCGGTGCCAAGAGGGTCCTGCCGGCCGACCTCGTTCGCATCACCCTGCGCTTCGGCGACGTCGGCGCCATCCGGCGGATCGGCGCCCTGCTCGATCGCGAGGGCGTCAACGAACGGCACATGCGAAGACTCGAACAGGAACTCCGCACGCCGACAAATCCGATCCCGTGGATCCCGGGGCGCGCTCGGCGCGGAACCGTCGACCGGCGCTGGGGTATCGTTTGGAACGACCGTCTGACCCTGACTGCCGCGAGAACGGGCTTCCAGGTCCGACTCGTCGAGAAGGACTACTTCTACTCCGTGCTCCTGCAGTACCTCGCGTCGACTGTGCGCGGTCGCTGGTGCAGCACAACCGCGAGTTCTACGGCTTCATCCGGACCGGCGTGCCCGTTGAGTGGCGCGCCGGGTGTTCGTGCGCTTCAAGGCGCTGGTGATGGTGCCGAGCGCCCTGGCCTACGCGGAGCGCCACGACAACATCGGGGCCATCCACAAGACGCTCCAGGAGAAGCGTGACACGGCGGATGTCACGGAAGTGCTGAAGGAGCGGCAACGGATCGTCAACGAGGCGATCCGGACGGCGGCGTCCGGGGACGACCACGCCGAGGGGCTCAGCGACAGAAAGCTCGCGTTGTTCGACCTGCTGTTCAAGGGCAGTATCGGCCGTGGCCGACAGCGCGTCCGACTTCGTGTGGCAGCAACACGCCAGCGGGCACGACCTGGCGGCGTAACGGGTCGCCAGCGATCTTGTCACTCAATCGTCATGTGGGGCCAAACCTCGTTCGAGGCGAAATTGAGGGCATCCGTAGGGCACGATTGCCCTCCCGCCGCGTCTAACCCACATCAGGAGGACGCTGAGGTGCGACGAATCCCCATCGGTGTTCTGGCGACATCCGCCCTGACTCTATGGCTGGCGACGACCGCACCAGCCCAAACCCCGGCACCAATCCAGCCCGATCTGGCGCGTCTGGCCAGTGGACAAGGCGCGCAGGTCTTCAACCGCAGCCTGACGGCCGAGAAGGAAGGCGAGCGCGCGGTGGCGCGCCTGGACGCCCGTGCTGGCGACGGCGGCGCGCTGCTCGACGGCGTGCAACTCGGCGACGGCGTGATCGACGTGGATCTGCGGGGCAAGGATGTCGCCCAGCGGAGCTTCCTGGGCATCGCCTTCCACGTCGTCGATTGGACGAGGTACGAGGCGGTCTACTTCCGTCCGTTCAATTTCCGGGCGGCGACCCCGGAGCAACGCCTTCACTCCGTCCAGTACATCTCCCACCCGATCAACACCTGGCAGAACCTGCGGGCGGAACGGACAGGACAGTTCGAAAAGGCTGTCGAGCCGCCGCCCGATCCCAACGGCTGGTTCCACGCGCGCATCGTCCTGGCGAAGTCGAAGGTCGAGGTCTACGTCAATAACGCCGCCACGCCGAGCCTCGTGGTCGACGACTTGGGCCAACAGAAGAGCGGCGGAGTGGCGTTGTGGGCGGGGAACGGGTCGGACGGGACGTTCGCCAGCCTGAAGATCACGCCCACGGCGCCGATGTCAACGCGGCCGCCCGACACGCGGGGACGCCGACCGACCTGGCTTACGAGCGGGAACAGCGCGAGCTGGTCCAGTCGCTGGAGTCCAAGGGCGGCCGACTCACGCCCATTCGACTCGACGTCACCACGCTGACCCCGGCCGTCCACCGCATCGCGTTCCCCTGGGGCATGATGGACGACGTGCTCGACGTGTTCCCCGAGAACACGACGTTTGTGAGCGGTCACGGCCGCGACCTGAACGCCGCCGGTGTGAGGGCCTGTCGCGACGCGCTCGACGCGATGATCGCCGTCGTGCGGACCCACGTGGCTGCGGGGCGAACGGTCGACCAGATGGCGCAGGACGATGTGCTGAAGGCGTACAAGGCGCAGTACTCGCTGCTCGATTTCCTCAGTCCTGACGCGTTGATTCCGCGGGTGGCCGATGCGCTGAAGCAGGGCACGCTGAAGTAGAGGTCGACGGCGCCCCCGGGTTCCCGGTCGGCATTCGAGCTTCCGTCTACGCCAGGGTGCGCGCCGCGGTCAGCGCGTAGATGGCAGTGCAGTCGAACAGGTCCTTCAATCGAATGTACTCGTCGGGACCGTGCGAGATCCCGAGAAGTCCCGGGCCGTAGCCGTAGGCCGGCACTCCACGATCGCAGAAGAAGCGGACTTCGAGCACACCGGGACACAACTCGGACGGCGCGTCGGCGCCGGTCACGTCCCTGACGGTTTGCGCCAGCACTGCCCCGAGGTGTGCGCCGGCCGGAGCCATTGCCGCGTCGCTCTCCTGGAAGGTCTCGACCTCGAGCTCCAGACCCGAGGCGCGGTGCCGGTCGAACACCTCCCACAGTTCCTCTTTGACCTGCGACAGCGTCTCCTCGGGATTGATGCGCCGCTCGATCGAGAACCACGCGCCGTCGGGCACGACGTTGGACGCGACGCCGCTGCCGGATTCTCCGCCCAGGATCATGACCGACCGGTTCGCCTCGGGAGGCTCGATCGGCACCGCCGTTCGCCTCGCGACGACGCGGTGCTTCAGCTCGAGCAACGAGTTCATGACGGCGACCATCCCTTCGAACGCATTGACGCCGAGATGGGGAAGCGCGCCATGCGTCGATCGGCCGGCGATGCGGACGCGAAGCGTGAGCGCCCCTCTACAGGCATGCCAGATTCTGCCGCTCGAAGGTTCGGGCATCAGGGCGCCGACCGCAGGTCGCGGCAACAGCCCTCCGGCTGCAAGATACCGCATCCCCAGCCGACCCCCGGTTTCTTCGTCCGGCACGAGCGTCACGGTGATTTGCCGGGACAGCCGGATGCCGCACTCGCGCAGCGCTCGGATCGCGAAGAGCATCGCGACGATGCCGCCCTTCATATCGGAGCTGCCGCGCCCGTAGAGTCGTCCCTCCCGTGGCTCGGCCTTGAACTGGGTGGGCGACTGGGCCGACACGACATCGTAGTGGCCATGGAAATGGAGGCCGGCTTCGCCGGAACCGTACGACCCCACGATCGACGGCCTCGGGAACTCGCCGTTCGGTGCGGTGTGAATGTGGTACTCGACGCCGGTGGCGTCCAGGAATCGCGAGAACCACCGAACGCATTCCCGGTACGCCGTTCCGGGCGGATTCACCGTCTGCAGCGCGATCAGTTCGCTGAGCGCGTCGGTGATGGCCTGTTCATTGGCTGCGACGAACGATCGAATCTGTCGGTCGGTGTCCATGGTGGCGGGTACCTCGGGGCGGCGACTGGCGCGGAGTATAGCACCGGCTCCTCTCCATCAGGACGCGGGTGGGCGGCTCTTCCGCTCCTGCGCCATCATCCAGCGCTGCGCTCGTCTGGGATCAAATCCTCGCGAAGCCCACCGGCAATGGCCATGACCCCCTTCACCAGATCGGGTTCCTGCAGGGCAACGAGGTACGCCTGAAAGACCCCCAGGGAGTGCCCCATGAGATACACGTTCCCGGCATCGTGCGTCTTCTGCACCGTGCGGATCGCGTCGATGACATACCTGGTCACGAGAGGATCCGTGCGCGGCCAGAGCGTGGCGTCGCCGGTGGGGATGTCCTAACTCCTGCCCACGCCCCACTCCTTGCCATCGGAGATGAGAAGTGGGTACGGGGCTTCGGGCACCACCAACACGGGCTTGGGATCGGTGAGCTCATCCCACATCCGGGCCGTACCCGCCAGCGTTCCACCCTTGCCGTGCAGCACGACGAACAACGGCAGCCTGCGACCCGGCTCGTCTGGAAGACGCACGCTCACCGGACACAGGATGCCGGCTTCGATGTGAATGGTCTCCTGGGCCGTGACCGACCGCAGTGCGACAGCGCAGCCGCCCAGGACCAGCAGCGCCAGCGTCAACCCCTTCGAAGGGAATCCGTTCATGCCCCCTCCATGTCCTGACCAGACAGTGTGCCAGCCCCAGGCAGGGTGTGGCACACGTCCTGCTATTCATCAGTCACATCCGCGCGGGCCCCAGCACACATCGCGTCAAGCCCCTGCGTGTCGCGACGGCGTAGACTGTCGGCGTTGCCGGGGAGGGTTCCATGGTGTCCGCAATGCGCTGGCGCTCTCTGTCGCTGCTGGTGGGCCTACTCGCCGTGTCGGGTAGTGTCCAGGCTTCCTTCGCGCTCGCCCCGCCCTCCGTCGATACCGTCCTCGTCGCTCAGGCTGAGACTCGCCCGACCGCGACGATCGTGACGAGCCGTGGTGGACCTATTTCGTCCGGCAGGGCCGCGACGCGAGCGATCTGCTCAACGACGTTTTGAAGCCCCTCCTGCAGGAGCACCAACCATGACCCTCGCGCGTCGTGCCGGATGCGTCGCACTTCTCCTCTTCGCCACGCTGGGCGCGGTTGCTGCCGCTGCTCGCCGAGCCGGCGACACCCCGGGTACCCGCAGCCCGCGGGTGACCTTCTCGACCAGGGTCGAGGCCGTGCGTGTCGACGTCCTGGTGACGGAGGACGGCGTTCCGGTGCGCGGACTCACCGCACGGGACTTCGACGTGCTCGACAACGGTGTTCCCCAGACGGTCGACCTCGTCAGCTTCGAACAGTTGCCGCTCAACGTCGTCCTCGCGTTCGACGTCAGCCACAGTGTGGCTGGAGAATCGCTCGACCACCTTCGGACGGCCGGGAAGGCGCTGCTCGGCGGCCTTCGCGCCGGGGACCACCGAAGACCAATGGAGGAGGAAGCGATCGGTACCGCCTGGCTGGATGGCCAGACCCAGGCTCTGCATCGGGGCATCACGCCGGAACTGATATCACAGGCGGCGTGGAACCGGAACGACGGTCACGCATCGACCGTCGACCCAGTTGTGTTGCGCACGTCGCTGCCTGGTCCAATGCCGTGCTGCTACGTATCCCAGGTCGCTGGCCTGCGCAACACACGTGAGCTCGAGGGGTCAGCGCGGCTGGCTCGATGGCGGCACCATCTTGTTCAGCCGCATGTAGGTGACGACGTTGCCGTAGTGCTCGAAGTCGTGGGCGGCGTTGAACGACAGGATCGCCAGCCTGGCCATCGGCCGACCGAAGAAGTCCGCCGGTGTCGCCGCGTTGGCGTCCGTGACGGCGGCAAACGCCTTGTCGCAGTAGGCGAAGGAGTCGGCCAGGGCCTTTACCAGGTCGGCCTTGGTCGTCTTCGTCTTCTCGATGCCCTCGACCGGCACCTTCTCGCCCAGCACGCCGGCGCAGAACCCGTAGTTGGAGTCGGCGACGTGTGCGAACAGCTGCCCGAAGGTACGAACCTCCGGCGTCGGCTTGTAGTTGTAGAGGCTTTCGGGCACCTGGTCGGCGGACTTGGTGAGGTAGTTCTTGACCGAGTTGTAGGGAGCCTTGGCGCCGGCCGTGAGCGGGTCCTTCGGGGCCTGCGCCTGTGCCAACACCAACGAGGCAGTTCCCGCACACACCAAGCCGAGCAGCAACAGCTTCTTCATACTCTACTCCTTCGCGGGGGCCGGCCGGTCGATGGTCGGCCCAGTCTCTCCTGCCACGCGTACGGCGTCCGGAGTGTATTTGCCGAAGCGGGCCGGAATGTATCGCCTGCCCTTGTCGCGGCGGCGCCGCTGCTGCTGACCCTGGCCGGAATTCACCGCGTTCAGGAGTACGTGGTAGTCCGGCTCCGTCGCCCTACCGCGGCCACAACCACCCGAAACACCCGGCGGTCAGAAGTCCATAGAGCAGGCCGTCCATCATCGACTTCAACGTGGCACCCCAGTTCCGCTTGTACCAAATCGAGTTCTGGAGCAGCGCCAGCGAGTACCCCATGAACGCCGTGCAGCCGGCGAACCGGAAAACCTGCAGGTAGTGCGCGCCGGGCTGCAGCGCGCGGCCGGTGATGTACGCCGCGAAGATCCCGACGACCACCGAGTAGACGAACCACAGCGTGAGGCTGCTCGCCATCGACGGCGGCCCGCTCGGCACGACGGTCATGAAGATCACCGGCCCCTTCTTCATCTTCTCGACGAACGCGGGCGACTTCATGTCCGCCATCGATCCGGCCAGCGGCGTCGCGTAGTCCCCGGGCGGGAGGCTGAGACGCCCGAGGGCGTCTCTGACTTCGTCTTCCTTCGGCAACCGGCGCCAGTCGTTGGCATGGTAGCCGAGCACCATGTGAACGAGCGAACTCGCGACGAACACGACTACCGCCGAGAGCAGGATTGGCATCCACAGGGACAGCACAGGGACCATGCACTCCTCCTCGTGTTCAACGGGCATTCCGGGCCGAGGGACGAATGACTGAGGATGTCAGCATCGTAGTCAGGCGGACGCGCGAACGCAAGGCGCGCCCGCGCCAACGTGTCGAACTTGCTGCTCGCCCGGACCTCGCCCTGGAAACGGAGTAGGCGCGGGAGAGCGAAGGCAACGCCACTCAGCCCGCCTTCTTCAGCTCGCAGACCACCGCAAGGTCGCCCTCCGACGACGACGCCGTGCCGGCGTAGTACCCGGCGAGAGACGAGGGCAATCCCTGGGCAGCCACGGTCCCCGCCAGCCAGAGTATCAGCGCTGCGGCCGTAGTCGACACACAGCCAAGGCGACGCCAGGAACAACAATGCATGGGTCTTCCCTCCTGGACGCAAACCACGCCGTATCTCTGAATCCCATCGGGGTCGGCGTGTGGACGGCCGTCCTCGCGTCGTCTCGTTGATACGAGTCCCGTCGCCGATACGGTGCTCGCGAAGTCCTCGTTCCCTCCTACAACCGTCTCAGGTCCACAACCCTCCACTGATTCTCGACAGGGGAACAGCCTTCTTCCATCGAAACTGGGGCTACCGCCAAAGTGGAAAAGGCGCAACTTCCACTTCTTTGGCATTTCGGCTCGACCGACCCCGGTGTCTACTCGATGCAGGAGGTCGATCATGCGTTACTCGCGTGGCATCGTCACAGCAGTCATCATCGTGGCATTCGTGCAAGGTGTCCGTGCGCAACCGGGGCCCGATCGCGACGCGGCCTGGAGCGCGTTCACCGGCTGGTTCAGGACGGCACCGCTGACCCGGCATCCGCTGGTGGCGTACGCCGACAAGCTGAAGCAGGACGGCAAGGCCGAATTGGACGTTCAGCGGGAGATCGGCGTTCTGACCGGTCTGCTCAGCGTGCGGTCGGACTGGATCGGGATCCACTTCGACAGGGCTTACGGGAGGCCGTTGACGGGTGATCCCTCTCGGGATGGCTTCAGCACCAGGCCAAGCGACCTGCTCGTCGACTCGATCAAGGGTGTGAAACCCGGTGCGGCGCTCGACGCCGGAATGGGCCAGGGCCGGAACGCCGTCTACCTGGCCTGACAGGACTGGACGGTCACCGGCTTCGATATCTCCGAGGAAGCCCTCGTCGCATCACGGGCGAACGCCGAACAGGCCGGCGTCCGTCTTGCCACCGTCAAAGCCACCTACGACAGCTCCGACTTCGGGTCCGAACGGTGGGATCTCATCGTGCTCGCGTTTGCGTGGGCCCCGGTGACCGATCCCACGTTCGTCGTCCGACTCCGCACGTCGCTTCGTCCGGGCGGACGGATCGTCTTCGAGCATTTCATCCGGGATTCCGAACGCCCGCTGCCGAACATCATCCGGGCGCTCGATCCGAACGAACTGCGTGCCTGCTTCAGCGGCTTCCGGATCCCGTTCTACGAGGAGGCTGACGGGATTGGCGACTGGGGTGGACCAGGCTCGCGGCTGGTGAAGATGGTGGCCGTGAAATGGTAGGCGGCACTGCCGCGTCGTGCCTGCACGCGCAGTCCGCCGGCGTTTCGAGCACCTCTCGAGGGGAGATGTGGCGGCGATTCATCCCGACCGAACGTCAGACGCCAGTTGGGACGACGCGCTCCGACTCGCGCTGGGCGAGACGGTCACACTGCACCTCGAGGAGTACCGCGGCGTCGTCTTCATCGGCGTGCGTGGCCAGGGGGAATCGGCCTGTCCTATCCGTCCGACGGTATCGAGTTCGCGATCCGCCGGTCGAAATTCCCGGGTCAGCGATGGCTGCTGCGCCTGCATGCCTCGGCATTCCTGGCCGGCGGCCAGCTGGGCACGCTCGCGTGTCCGCCCGCCGCCGCCGGGAGGACGACGGACGGGTGGCTGGAGCTGCGCTTCAAGTAGAGAGACTCGACGGAGCCTACAGTATGGCGCCTGCCGGCTCCTCCGCCTCGACACCCACAAACTCGTCACCATCGTCGTAGACGGTCAGCCTCGTGGCGGCGGCTCTGAGGATGAAGCCAGCGACGATGCCGCCCGCCAATGACAGGGTGACGGTGATGGCGATGCCAGCGAGTTGCGCTGTGGCGATCCCCTGGACCACAAAGGTCGCAATCAAGCCGCCGAGGATCCCCGGCATGCCGTGCAGGTTGTGGACGCCGCAGGTGTCGACGATCTTGAACGCGCACTGGATCTTCGGCTGCACGACAGCGTAGCCCACGACGCACAGCGCGCCCGCGAGCAGCCCGATTCCAAACGCCAGCGGCGCCGGTACCAGGTTGCACGTGGCGCCGATGGCCACACCGCCCGCAAGCGCCGCGTTGGCCATGTCGGCAATGCTCACCTTGCCCTTGCCGACGAGTGAACTCACGATGTAGGTCGCCAGCGTGGCCCCGCACAAGGCGAGGATCGTATTGACCGCCGTCGCCGCAAACTGCTCGGTCGGCACGACCGCACTGCAGAAACTCGGCCAGAACAGCCACAACACCATGGAGCCAATCATCGAGAAGCGGTTGGAGGTTGGATCGTTGGCGACCTCGATGTCGCGGTGGCGCCGGCTGGTTAGGGCGACGGCGAGTCCGAGGCCGAAGTAGGCGCCGAATGCGTGGATAGTGATGGACCCGGCCGCGTCCACGAACCCTCTGGTCGCAGCAAGGCCTCCGTCGAGCACCAAGTGCTCGTTCAGCATGTACAGCGGCACCATCACGAGCGCCAGAAGCGCGTACTGATACAGACGGATACGGCCGGGAACGGCTCCCGCGGCGATCAGGGCCGACGCGACAGCGAACTCGCTCAGCAGTAGCGCCTTGATCGTGTGCGCACCGACAGGCTCGGCGGATAGGATGCCGGTCGAGCGCAGGGCGAGGTACGAGGGCATTCCGACGGCCACGATCAGGTACGTGCCGGTGAGCGCGCCGTATCCGTACCGTTTGACGAAGACCATCAGGAACCCGAACCCGACGAGCAACATGGCCAGGATATGAATGGCGAAATCGTATTGCTGCACCTCCCGCACCGTGCTGACGAGATCCGAGGCCACGGGTTGTGCGCTCGCAAGAACGGGCGTCAGCAACAGCACGCAGATCACTGTTGCGACGAATGACGACAAGACCCTCACCTCAGGTGTCCTTTCCTCGGTGCCGGGACGCGACGTGATGGTGACGGAGTGGTTGCGTCGAGAGCGCGCCGCGGGGGTGGGAGCGACGTAGCGGCAGGCGGGCTGAGGACATACCGAAAGCGGCGTCGACGCTCAGGTGTTTCTGAGCGGCCGATGCGTTCCGGTTACCTTCACCAGATTGCGGCCACCGCCGCGTGGCAGATCTTCGGTCGCAGATCGCGCGCCAGGATCTGGCGAGGTCGGCTGGGAGGGCCCGAATCACCCACGCAGCTGCGACGGCTGCGGGCAGTAGAGAATCTCGCGCGCCAGCAGCTCGGTCATCACGTCCACCCAGCGCTCTTTGGGGTGACCGAGGCCGGCGACGGCCTCCATCACGCGCCTGCCCCGGAATGGGGTGGTCTGATCCTTGAACGCCACGACCACCGACGCGGTCAGCCCGCTCAAGCTCACCGGCGGGCGGAGGCGCAGTCGGTAGCTCAGGCCCTCGATCCGCTGGCCGCGGTGCAGATTGCGGGTTTCGGTCTGTATCGACACCTCCGGGCTGATCGCGAAGTAGCAGCCTGCACACGCGTCCGCCGACGGCAAGGGACGCAGCCGGTTCTCTCTGGTGCCCACGATCAGATCCAGCTTGTGCCGCATCTGCAGCTGTTCGACCAACTGGAAGCGCTGCAAGTCGGTGAGGTGCTGGACCAGTGCCTGTCCGCCTGGAGTGCGCGACGGCAATGACCATTCCTCGGGCTCGCACCAGCGCAGGAACTTCAGGCCGCTTCGTTCGAGCATCCCCCAGAGTTCGCCCACCTCGTAGGAGGTTTCGTTGACGTTCAGATAGCGATCGACGAATTCGCTTTCGGGGATCCCGTCGAACAGACCGCACGGCCCGAACCGAACGGCGTCACTCGGCATCTCCGAAGCCAGCTTCCTGGCAACCGCCAGCCGCTCGGCAATCGGGCGGTCCCTGGGAATCAGAATATCGACGGCGCGAACGAACCGGTACAGGGCATCGCGCCCGTGGGTCCCATACACCATCAGGCCGATGATGCCGTGCGGGGCGAGCACGCGTCGCAGATGTGTGAGCCCCTCCTCCGGTGACGAGAGGTGATGGAGCACCCCCGACGAGAAGATCACGTCGAAGCCGCCATCCGGAACATCCAGTCCTTCGAGCGTCATCAGGTCGACCTCTTGGAAGCGGACGTTGCGCAGCCCCTCCTTCTCGGCTTCGGCGGCTGCATCGCTCAAGTTGACCCGGTTGACGTCGATGCCGGTGAAATGAACGTCCGGCTGGGTGAACGCCGCGCCCAGCACCTGGTTGCCGCGGCCGCACCCCGCGTCCAGGCAGTGCATCGGCCTTCCCGCCGGCCGGTCGAGCAGACCGTAGCTCAAGAGCAGCCGCACGTCCGATCCCGTGCGAATCTCCATCTCCGGACTGGCCGGATACGGGTATCGCTCGTACATGTCGCGGATCGCCAGTGTAATCGGGTCCATGGATTCCCCCCCTACCGCACCGCCCCTTCGCTTCCCGACAGCGCGTCGCCCACCACGTTGATGCCGAGCGCCGTCAGGAAGATGAACAGCCCAGGGAACAGCGCCAGCCACGGTTCCGAGGTCATCGTCGTCTGCGCCTGGTAGAGCATGTTGCCCCAGCTGGGCGTGGGCGGCTGCACGCCGACGCCAAAGAAGCTGAGCGCCGACTCGAGCAGCATGCCCCGGGCGATCGCCAGCGTCAACGACACGGCGATCGAAGCGGTGGCGCCGGGCAGCAGGTGGCGCCAGATCACGCGACGCGCATTGGCGCCGGCCGCGCGCGCGGCGGACACGAACTCGCGCTCCCTCAGTCCCAGGAACTCCGCGCGCACGAGGCGCGCGGTCTCCATCCAGCCTGCCAGGCCGACGAGCACGATGAGCGCGGGCACGGACGGCTGGAGCACGGCCGAGGCGATCATCAGGAACGGCAGCCGCGGCATGGCGAGCATCGCGTCGGTCATCCGCATGAGCAGGCTGTCCACGACGCCACCGGCGTAGCCGCTCGCCGCGCCGATCCCGACGCCGACGGCCGCCGCGACCAGTGCCGACAAGAGGCCGACCGCCAACGAGACCCTCGCGCCGAACAGGACCCGGGTGCAGAGATCGCGGCCGAGTTCGTCGGTCCCGAACCAGTGGTTGGACGACGGCGCGGCGCGCCTGTTGGAGAGATCGAGGGCCTCGGCAGAGTAGGGTGCGATCAGTGGCGCGGCCGCCGCGAGAACGATCAGAGCCGCCAGCAGCAGCGCGGCCACCTTCACGGCCATGCTTCCGGACGTCCACCCGCGGCGCGGCCGCATCATGCGGCCCCGCTCCCAATCCTCGGGTCGAGGCGGCGATGGAGCAGATCCGCGCCGAGGTTGAGCACGACCACGGCGCAGGACGACATCATCAGGAACGCCATCAGCACGGTGTAGTCGCGCTTCGCCAGGGCATCGGTGAACAGGCTGCCGACGCCGGGCCACGCGAATACGCTCTCGGTCACCACGGCTCCCGACACCATGATGGCGGCGTCGATCATCGCGACGGTCAGCACCGGTATCACCGCATTGCGCAGCGCGTGCCGCAGCCAGACGGACCAGGCGGGCACGCCTCTGGCGCGAGCCGCCGCGATGTAGGGCTGCCCGAGGACGTCGCCCATCGACGCTCGCAGGTACCGGGACCACGCCGCCGCGTGCACGAGCGCGAGCACGGTTGTCGGCATCGCCAGGTGTTCGAGTCGATCGACGAGGCCGCTGCCGCCGAGCGTGCTGCGGCCGGACGAGGGCAGCCAGCCGAGCCAGACGCTGAAGACGATCTGCAGGACGAGGCCGAACCAGAACACGGGCAGTGAGATCCCGGCCGAGGCCAGGGCCGCGGTGAGTCGGTCGAACCAGCCGTGACGTCGTATGGCCGCGATGACGCCGACGGGCATGGCGATCAACGCGCCGAGTGCCATCGAGCTGGCGACGAGCTCGAGCGTCGCCGGAAGACGCTCGATGATCCGTTCGAGCACCGGCCGGCCATCGGCGTAGCTGTAACCCCAATCACCGCGCACGAACGCCCCGAGCCAGGACAGGTACTGAATCCAGAGCGGGCGGTCGAGGCCGAGGGCCCGCCGCAACCGCTCGATGTCCTGCGGCCGGACATTCGGGTTCGAGAGGTAGAGCGTCAGCGGGCCGCCTGGCGCCGCGTGGATCAGCAGGAACACGAGCAACGACACGACGAGCAGGAGGGGGACCGCCTGGCACAGCCGACGGACGATGAATCGGGCGAACACCTATTGCCCAATCTTCCATTCGTACACGTTCCAGAAGATCCCGACGTTCGTCGGATTCCCCCGGAAGCCGCGAAGCCGCGCGGGCACCGCATCGAGCCGCGTGATGTTGTAGAGCGGAATCTCCGGGGCCAGATCGGCGATCCGACGTTGGGCCTCCTGCAGCAGCCGGCGGCGCTCGCCGAGATCCACCGTCCGATCGGACGCGTACAGCACCTTCGTCAACGCGTCGTCACGCAGGTAGTTGATGTTCCGGCCCGCCGGTGGCGTCCGGTCCGCGGCGAAAAAGAGGGTCATCTCCGGATCGGACGGCATCTGCCACCAGTGCAGCATCGCGTCGAACCGACCCTCGAACCACAGCGCGCTGATCGTGGTCCCATCCTGGAGCTGCACCTTCACGTCGGCGCCGACATCCCGCCACTGGCGCTGCACCGCCTGAGCGATGTTCTCCCTGATCGCGAAACCCGCCTGCGTGACCAGCGTGAACGACAGCGGCCGGCCGTCGCGCTCGCGGACGGCGTCGCCGTTGGTGTCGCGCCACCCGGCATCGTCCAGCAGCGCGCGTGCCTGGGACGGATCGAACCCGTAGCGGCGAACCTGGTCGGTATACGCCCACGACAGCGGCTGGACCGGTCCGTCGATGACCGGCGCGAGGCCGTCGAGAATCGTTCGCGTCAGGAGCGACCGGTCGATGGCATGCGCCAGGGCGCGGCGCACGCGCACGTCCCGAAACGCCGGCACGCTCTTCTGGTTGAGCGTGATGTGCTCGTAGGCGTTCCCCATCATCCGGTGGATCGCGAGGCCCGGCACCGACTGAATCTCCCGGTACTTGTCCCAGGGCACGAGGGCGACGACGTGCACCTCGCCGCTGCGAAGCTGGTTGATGCGCGTGTTGGTGTTCGTGAGGAACTTGAAGAGCAGGCGCTCGATCCTCGGCTGCCCGCGCCAGTACTTGGGCACGCGCTCGAGGAGGATGTGCTCGCCGGTGCGCCATTCGACGACGCGGTACGGTCCGGTGCCGAGCGGCTTGCGGTTGTAGTCCGTGGCCCGATCGATGTCGCGTCCCTCGAGGACGTGCTTCGGGAAGCAGCCCCTGATGAATTGGATCGCGTAGGGCGCGTAGACCTCGCGATAGTGGATGACCGCCGTCAGCGCATCGGGCGCGTCCACCGACGAGATGCGGTCGAATCCATCGGTACTCTCGGGTTTGTACGCCGGGTTCTGGAGTGCCTCGACGGTGAACTTGACGTCGGCCGACGAGAAAGGTCGGCCGTCCTGCCACGAGACGTTCGGGCGCAGCTTCCAGGTGACGTCCATCCCGCCGTCGGGACGGAGGCGCACGCCGCCGTTCTCGAGCGACGGCACGTCGGTCGCGAGCACCGGCACGACGTTCATCTTCTCGTCGGTGGTCGTCAGGCCCTCGACCACGCACGTCTGGATGTCCTCGAGGATGTGTGTGCTGAACCGGTTCAGCGTGTCGGGCTCGCGGTCGTAGCCGATGATGAGCAGGCTGTTCGACGGGCCGGTGGCCGGCCGCGGTGAGCAGCCGCCGAAGGCGACGACCGCCGCGATCGATGCGACGCCGACGCGCAGTCCCCTATGTTGCGGCATCTGCCCTCATCAGTTTTGCGGCCAGCGCCACGGGGATCGCTCCGAACGACAGCAACCGGTCGTGGAATGCTCGCAGGGAGAAGCGCGCCCCGAGCGCCTTCGACCGTTCGGCGCGAAGCTGGTGAATCTGGCTGGTTCCGAGCCAGTACATGACCGCGGCGCCCGGGAACATCGAGTTCTTGGAAGCCTCGCTTCGCGCGGCTTCTGGCGACATCCCCACGCCGTCGGCGTAGAACGTCACCGCCTCGTCGAAGGTCATCATCCCCTGGTGGAGTTCGATGTCCACGATCGCGCGGCCGAGCTGCCGGAGGCGGCTGTGTTCCTCGGCCACGGTCTCGAGCGGCGTCAGGAGCCCGTATTCCTGCGCGAGATCCGTCGCGTAGCACGCCCAGCCCTCGGCCAGCGTGCCGCCGCAGAACATGGCGATACGGCTGGCGCCGTCCACCGCCGCGATCCGCCCGACGAGCGACAGGGAGCGCGCGGCGTGGGCATTCTGCACGTGATGGCCGAGCCCGCCGTGGTGGACCACGTGGTTCAGCTTGATCACGTTCGTGTTGACGGCCCGCAGGCGCCGCTCGCATTCCTCCGGCGGCATCATCGTGTCGATCGCCGGCACCGTGCACTCGTGCACCGCGGGCGGATCGAACGGCGCCGGCGAACGGTAGAAGAGATAGTAGAGCGAGGGAGCGGCCTCGCGGGTCCAGACTGGGATCGGCACGAACCGGATCGGTGCGTCGGGCCATGTGACGAGGTCGTGTGCGGCCGCCATCTCGCGACACTTCCGCCACCACTCGTCGTGCGCGCCGAGATACGACGGGACGTCCGGATGATTGTCGGCCAACCGCCCCTGGATGTCAGGCCAGCCGCCGGGCGCCTCGCGTCGAGCCGCCTCGGAGAAGCGGGCGCTCTGCACCTCGAATGCCGCACGGGCCTCGGCGAGCAGCGCGGCAGCGGGCTGCGGCGTCCAGTGCCCGCGTCTCAACAACAACTCGAGATGCTCGCCGCCGCACGAGTAGCGCGAGGCGGCCGCCGGGCGTATCGTCTTCCGCAGCCACGTCTCGAGGCGCCCGAACGCGGCCAGCGCGTCTCGCGCGGCGTCTCGCGCGGCCTGCACTTCCGGCGTCGCCTTGCACGTGCACATCGCCGCCGCCATCCGCGCGCCTCGGAGCGGGTCGAAACCGGCTCCGGCTCCTTCGACTGCCGCGCGGGCTGACTCGTGCGCCAGCCAGAGGTCGAGACCAAACGACAGCAGCGTCCTGGCCCCGCCGCATTCGCGCAGGGCGCGGGCCGTCCACTCCGCGGGAATCTCAGCCGCGATCGACCGGCGAGCCTGCTCGAGGAAGCCAGGGATGCCACGCAGCCGGGCGGTGAGCGACTCCAGCCGCGCGGCGAAGGGTGCGAACTCGCGGTTCATCAGCGCGATGATTCCGAAGATCGCCTCGCCAGTGAACAGAGCGGGGTTGCCGCGCTGAAAGTGCGGGCCGTTCAGCTCGGCGATCTGGATCTCGAGGAAGGAGTCGGCAAGTTGGATGTCGATCGATCGCGCAGGCCACGACGGTGTCTCCGCCCCGAGCGCTCCGGTCGGCGCCAGTGCGCGGGGGCCGGCCGAAGCCGAGCCGGACTCGTCCGCGAGGCCCCTGCGCAGCGCCCTCATCTCTGCCACGGCAGCCTCGAGGCCGTCGGGCGACCAATCCGGCAGCCGGTCGTCGTGGTCGTGGACGCCCGTGAACGTGGCCGTCACCGGCCGAAGCCGGCAGTAGCTCTCGAAGAACGGACCCAGCGCATCGTGCGACACAAGCTACCTCTCGAAAGGGCCCCCGTCGGACCGGACCGGTCAGCCACATCGAGGCCTTCCCGTCGATGGTTGGGACAACCGCACCGAGGCCGGCCTGTCTATCGGTCAGCGCGCGACGTCAACCCTGCGTCGAGTCCAACGGCAGCGACACCCACCGCCGCTCGCGAAACGACAACTCCACGGCATTGATCGTCTCCTGCACCCAGGCGCCGTCGGCGAAATCCCCCTGGCTCTGGCGTCCGATGTCGAGAATCTCGTCCACGAAGTCGGCGGTGAGATTCGCGTAGAACAGCGACCGCCAACTCTCTTCATCGCTCCCGCCGGCAGGGTAGAACCGCTCGGGAATCGGCAGCCGCCTGAACTCCACTTCGTCCGGCTTCGCGCCGTGGACGGTTTCGCAGCATCCGAACTCCTCGACGAGGCGGCAGATCAGGGCGCCTTGGCTGCCGTAGATGCGCGCCTCGAGGCCCGGGTAGTTGCCGACGGTGACGAAACTGGTCTGGATCGAGCACAAGGCGCCGTTGTCGAATTCGCCGATGAAGATGTCCCCGTCGTCGATGTTCATCCGCATCATGCGGCCCGTGGCGCGCACGATCCGTTCGGGAACGAAGTTGCGCATCGTGCCCACGACCGACCGCAGGTTGCTGCCGACGAACCAGTGCGCCAGGTCGATGATCGGCGCGCCGTAACCCTCGAGCGACGAGACCTGGAGCACCGACTGGTCCGCCTCGTGATCGACCTGACGGAGCGGCGTGGAAGGGTTCAACCACTGCGAGTTCTGCTCGTAGCCGTTGAAGACGAACGGTGTGCCGATGTAACCCTCGTCGATGAGGAACTTCACGTACCGCATGCCGGGGCTGTGGCGGAAGGTGAATCCCATCTTCGTCTTCAAGCCCTTCGAGCGTGCCAGGTCGCGCGCGCGGAGCGTGTCCCGGTAGTCGTAGGCGACGGGTTTCTCGCAGAGCACGTGCTTGCCGGCCTGGAGCGCGGCCCACGTCAACTCGAGGTGCGTGGCGCTCGGCGTGCACACATCGACCATGTCGATGTCGTCGCGGGCAATGAGGGCCTGATGGCTGGCTGTGCACACCGGGATCCGGAAGTCGCGGGCCGCCGCCTCGGCAAGGGGAAGATTCGGATCGGCGATGGCCACGACCTCGCACCGCGGGTCGCGCGCGAAGCCGGGCAGATGAGCCAGACGCGCCCACGCCCCCGCGCCCAGCACCCCAACGCGCACTTTCTTCGATGGTGTCATCGATCCGCCCCCAGTCGACCATTCCTGCAGAACCGAGCCCGCGGCCGTCCCTACCTGCCGCCAGCCGACTTCACGACCTTCCCGCCCTTCATGACGAAGACCACGCGCCGAAGGGCGGTGATGTCCTCGAGTGGATCGCCGTCCACGGCGATCAGGTCCGCCTCCATGCCGGGAGCGACCGCGCCAATCCTGGACTCCAACCCGAGCGACGCGGCCGCGAGCGACGTGATCGACACGATGGCGGCAGCCGGATCCTGCCCGCCCTTCTGCACGCGGTAGATCAGTTCCTCGATGTTACGGCCGTGCGCGCCGGCCACCGCGTCGGTGCCGAAGACGATCTTCAGGTTCGGCGTCGCCAACGCCTGCTTGAACATGACGAGGTCCACCGGGATCGCCTTCTCCATGGCGGCGAACCCTTCGGCGTTGTAGTTGCCGATCCCGTCGTATTTCGCGCGGTTGTCGAGGTAGTTCTGCTTCACGAGGCCGATGTTCGGATCGATGTAGGTCCCGCGCGCTGCCAGGGCGCTGAGCGCGCTCTGGTCCGCGAAGGTCGCATGCTCGATCGTCGTGCAGCCCGCGTCGGCCGCGACCTTGATCGTGTCCGGCCCGTACGCGTGGATCAGCGTGCGAAGTCCCTGCGCCCTGGCCTCACCGCAGGCCGCCTGGAGTTGCTCGTTGCTCAGCGTCTGGCCGCCACCGTCGCGGACGCTCTTCGACGCGAAGATCTTGATCAGGTCGGCGCCGTCCGCCTTCAGCTTCCGGACCGTCTCGCGGATCTGATCGATGGTGAGCTGCGGGTTCGTGATCGCGCGAAGACATGTCAGCACCCGCGGACCGGGCAGGATGCCTCGAGCGACGGCGTCGCGGACGTCCTTGTCCACCGGGTCGCCCACGCTCTGGACCGTCGTGAACCCGGCCATGAGCGTCACGAACGCGTTTTCCATCGCGTAGCCCATCTGCTGGGTCGGCGATGCGTCGCGCGGAGCGAACCGGCCGTCCGGCCCGAAATGCCACGTCAGGTGCACGTGGGTGTCGATGAGTCCCGGGAGGACCGTGAGCCGGCTCAGGTCGTAGGTGGCGCCCGGCGTCGATGGCCCGACCCGCTGGATCGACGCCCCCTGGACGACGATGGTGACGTTGCGCGCGGCGAACCCTTTGCCGTCCAGCAACACGCCGGCCCGGATGGTGATCGGCTGGTCCTGGCCGGCGCACAGGCCGGCTGCAAGCATGAAGGCGCAGGCGAAATGGAACGTTCTCATGCGGGGATGCTAACCGGGATGACCGACCTTTGGCGAGCGGTTCGTGGCGATGTTCTCGAGGGAGAACCCCAGTCAACACGCCGCGTCGCCAGCCGTCACTTCGGGATCGGCGGCTTCTGCCCGGCAGGGATCGGTGACTTGTAGGGTTTTCCTCCGGTCTTCTTGACGAAGTCGGCACGAGCCTGCTTGATCAAATCGGGCCGGGTCAGCAGGTCCACGCCGGTCAGGGCGATCACGCTCGCCGCGGTCTCGGCCGCGTGGCTCGCGCCCGGGAGGCCGTGCGATGCGGACGTCGCCCAGCTGTGCCACGGCAGCTCCCTGCCCGCGGTCGCCACCGACAGGCCCACGGTCGGCGTGATGTGGCTCACGTCCGAGACGTCGGTCGAACCCCCTTCGGCTGGCTGCACACGGTCGGCGAGTGTCCGTATCGACGTGTCGATGCCCGATTCGGGCAACCCGAGCTCGCGCTGCAGCTGTCTGGCGAACACCTGCTCGGCCTCACCGAACTTCGGTCCGCCCACCGCCTCGAGGTTCCGCTGCATCGCCTCCTGGAGCGGCCGGTTGAAGACGTACTCGTGAAGTCCTGTCGTCAGCGTGACCTTGTAGGTGGTCCTCGTCGCGAGCGCGGCGCCTTCGGCAATCTTCTGAATCCACGCGTAGTGCGCGTCGACCGACGCCCGATCGACGTCGCGGACGTAGGCCCACACGCTCGCGTACGACGGCACCACGTTGGGCGCCTCGCCCGCCGATGGGAACACGTAATGAATGCGCGAGGTCGGCTTCACGTGCTCGCGCATCATGTTGAGGCCGTGCGCGAACAGCTCCACCGCGTCGAGCGCGCTCTTGCCGTTCCAGGGGTCGAACGCCGCGTGCGCCGGCTGACCGAAGAACTCGACCGTGAAGTTGTTCATCGCCTGGTTCGCCGTGTTGGCGACGGCGTTCTCCTGCGACGGATGCCATTCGATCGCGGCGTCGAGATCGTCGAAGGCGCCGTCACGCGCCATGTAGATCTTGCCGATGCCTGTCTCCTCGGCCGGCGTCCCGTACAACCTCAGTGTTCCCGGAAGGTGCTGCGCCGCCATGGTCCGCTTCAGGGCGATCGCAGCGCCGACCGAACCCGCGCCGAACAGATCGTGCCCGCAGCCCTGGCCCGAGCTCACGCCGTCCTCCCGCGCCTGCTTCTTCGGAACCACGGCGTTGCCAATTCCGGGAAGGGCGTCGTATTCGGCAAGGATCCCGATGACGGGCTTGCCCGTGCCGTAGCTGGCGACGAACGCGGTGGGCATGCCCGCGACACCACGCTCCACTCGGAACCCCTCCCGCTCCAGGATGTCGGCGAGGAACGCCGCGGATCGCTGCTCTCTCAGTGCACGTTCCGAGTACTTCCAGAGGGTGCTCGAGATCCGGGCGATGTCGCCGGCGATACGGTCCGTTTCGGCAAGCGCCGCCCGCTTCGCAGCGGGAACATCCTGAGCGGCGGCCGGAATCGCGAGGAGGACGGCCACGGTGAGAAACAGGGCGGAGGCGGGCTTTGGGTTGGGCATGATGTTTCCTGGTGGGGACACCGTACCTTACCCAATGTGAGCGGAGAAGCGCAATGCGCAGCCTGGGGGAGCGGGGTGCACGCCCGGCGGCCAACGCTCACGCGTCACGCCGCTCGGTCCAACGCCAGGCGACCCGAAGCCAGGGTGCGAAGGAGCGTGTGGCCATCACTCCGGGAGTGATGGCCCGGCCGCTTCCGAGTCCCCGCCAACGCCTTTGAAGTGGTCCTCGTCCTCGGCGAAGAGGATGTTGAAGCTGGTCAGCGATCCGTAGCACGCCGTGACGTATGCCTGGAGCCTGATCTTGGCATCCTCGGGGAAGTCCATCGCGTTGACCTGTTGCTCGAGCGTACGCAGGCGATTGCGGATCATGACGATCTTGTGGAAGAACGTTTCGATGGGCCAGACCTTCTCCTGCAGCCCGGGCCTCCCCGGCCGCAGCACCAACTGGCCGTCGCGCCACTTGTCGGCGGGCACGGCAACCGTAACCCCGCTCTCCAGCCGAATCATGCGGCGCAGCACCGCCTCGAGGTCCGCCTCCGGGAGGTTGGCAGCGACCGGCGGCGCGATACGTTCCCGTTCGGACAGGCGGGGCACCGCAAGCGTCGGCGCGTCGTGGGTCTCGACACGCGCAGGCGCGGACGCGGTGGCCGGAACCCGCTCGGCGCCTCCGCCGCGGAAGTTGTGCTGGCTGCCGCAGAAGTCGCACTGTACACGAATCGGCCGTCCCGCCGAGTCCGCCGCGATGACGGTGTGCACCCGGTCGATCTTGCACGCGCGGCACAGGTCTTCGACGTTCTCTCCCGCCCGATAGGTTCGCATGCGGCGATGGTATCACCGCGCCTGAATCGCGACCACGTCCGCCACACCGTCCAGGCCAATGACCGCCTTCAGCACGACCACACCCTGAAGGCCTGCCTGCCTGGCCGCCGTGGTGTAGATCGGCCGCGAGTCCTTTCGATCGTCTGCCTCGGGGGCGCAGCCAGGCGTCGACCGAGGATCGTCGGTGACGGACCATGGAAGTCCGATTCATCTGAACTGGCGGACGAGTTGAGACCGGCCGGCGAGTTGAATGGGAACGCGGACTGCACTAGCATGGCGGCCAATGCTCAGGAACTTCACCGTTGCCGTCCTCATCGTCTTCGCGCTGGTGGGGACCGGTTGCACGAAAGAACGATCCACGGCCGGCGCGCCCGAGGCGCGGACGCTCATCTCGTCGATTCGCGGCGAGCCGCGTACGTTCAACCGCTTTGCGGGGCGTGACTCGGTGCTCGATATGGTCACGCACCTCACGCAGGGCCGTCTGGTGCGCATCGATCGAACGACCCAGGACCTCCAACCGTGGCTGGCCGAATCGTGGGCGCCGGGACCAGACGGCCTGAGCTACACCGTGAAGCTTCGCAAGGGCGTGCGGTTCTCCGACGGGACGCCGTTCACCTCGGCCGACGTCCTGTTCACCTTCCGCGCCGTGTACGACGAGAGGACCGCCAGCCCGCTCGGCGAATCGATGCGGGTCGGCGGCAAGCCGTTACTGGTCACCGCGCCGGACGCGGACACGGTGATCATCCGCTTTCCGTCGCTCTTCGGACCGGGGATGCGGCTGCTCGACAACCTGGCCATCCTGCCGAAGCACAAGCTGCAGGCGGCGCTCGACGCGGGCACGCTCGCGTCGGCGTGGGGGCCATCCACGCCGGTCTCGGAGATCGTGGGTCTCGGCCCGTTCGTGCTGAAGGAGTATCAGCCGGGACAGCGGCTGGTGTTCGTGCGCAACCCCAACTACTGGCGCAGCGACTCGAGCGGTGCGAAGCTGCCCGCGCTCGACCGCCTGACGCTCGAGATCGTGCCCGACCAGAACGCGGAGTTGCTGCGCCTGCAGGCGGGGCAGATCGACTTCACGCAGACCGAGGTGCGGCCGGACGACTACGCCACGCTCAAGCGGGCGGCCGACGCGGGCAGGCTGTCGCTCGTCGATCTCGGCGTGGGCCTCGATGCCGACTCCTTCTGGATCAACCTGCGGTCGAACTGGCCGGGAGCGGCCAGGCGGCCATGGCTGCAGCGCGTCGAGTTGCGGCGCGCGATCTCGCACGCGGTCGATCGCCGCGCGTTCGCGGACACGGTGTTCCTGGGCGCGGGCGTGCCGGTGTACGGGCTGGTTTCGCCGGGCAACGCGCGGTGGTTCGCGGCCGACCTGCCGAGGTACGACTACGACCCGGCAGCCGCGAAGAAGCTGCTCGCGTCGATCGGTCTGACGATGCGGAAGGGCACGACAACGCTGGAGGATCGCCCGGGTGTGAAGGCCTCGTTCACCATCCTCACGCAGAAGGGGAACACGCTGCTCGAGCGAGGCGCGGCCTTCATCGCGGAAGAGCTGAAGAAGGTCGGCCTGGCCGTCGAGGTGGCCCCGCTCGAGATCGGCGCGGCGATCGACCGCATCGAGCGCGGCGAATACGACGCCGTCTACTTCCGGTTCCTGACGACGGATCTGGATCCGGCGCTGAACCTGGATCTGTGGTTGAGCTCGGGGGGCGGGCACGTGTGGAACCCTGGCCAATCGAAGCCAGCCACCGACTGGGAGAAGCAGGTGGACGATCTGATGCTGCGCCAGGCGGCGACGAGCGAACAGGCCGAGCGCAAGGCGATATTCGACCAGGTGCAGACGATCGTCGCGGAGCACCAGCCGATCATCCAGTTCGTGGCGCCGCGCATCTACATCCCGATGAGCTCCCGCGTGCGTGGTGCAACTCCTGCGTTGTTGCGGCCGGCGATCCTGTGGAATCCGGACGGCCTGACGGTGAGTGGACCGAAGTGAACGCTGGCTCCTGACTCCTGGCTGCGATGCTGTCTTTTCTGATCCGCCGCCTGGCCGCCGCCCTCGTGCTCGTGGCAGTGGTGTCGTCGGGGGCGCTGCTTCTGACGCGTCTCGCGCCGGGCGACTTCGCGTCGGAGCTCTTCGGGTCGGGTGCGACGCGCGAGTCGATGGCGCGCGAGCGGGCGCGCTACGGTCTCGATCGCCCGATTGCGTCGTTCTATGCCGACTGGGTGTCGCGCGCGGCCCGGCTCGACCTCGGCACGTCGCTGTACTATCGCCGCCCGGTCACGGAGTTGGTCCGGCAGCGCGCGTTGAACACGGGGCTGCTCGCGTTGTGCGCGCTCGTCGCGGCCACGTTCATCGGCATTCCGGCGGGTATCATCGGCGGCAGCCGCCGGGGCCTCGTCCCCAGCGTCATCCGCGGGACGTCGCTCCTGTTCCTCTCGCTTCCCTCGCTCGTCACCTCACTCGTGTTGGTGCTATTTGCCGCCCGCACCGGGTGGTTCCCGATTGGCGGGATGGGATCGATCGACGCGTGGCAGGCTGGGACTGCCGTCTGGTTCGCGGATCTCGCGTGGCACCTGCCGCTGCCAACCGCCGCGCTGGCGCTGCCGTTGGCCGCCATGCTGGAGCGGCTCCAGGCGCAGTCGATGCGTGACGCGGTCGATCGGCCGTTCTCGCTGGCTTCGCTCGCGCGCGGCGTGCCGCGGGGCCGTCTGGTCTGGCGCGACACGCTCCGCGCCGCGATCGCGCCGGTCGCATCCGTCTACGGGTTCGTCCTCGGCAGCCTGCTCAGCGGATCGTTCGTCGTGGAGGTCGTGACCGCGTGGCCCGGCCTCGGCCGGTTGATGTACGACGCGTTGGTGGCCCGCGACCTGTATCTCGTTGCCGGGTGCGCGGCCGCCGGCTCGATTTTCCTCGCCGCCGGCAGCCTCGTCTCCGATCTCGCCCTCGCGTGGGCTGATCCGCGCCTGCGCACGTCGTCACGGGCCTGAGCCTGCTATCATCTCCCCGTGACGCGCCGTCCGCGACTCTCCACCGGCACGAGTTGGAGCGGCATTGGGCTGCTTGCGGTCGTGGCGCTGTCCGCTGTCGCCGCGCCGGTCCTGGCGCCGCACGATGCCGGTGAGGCGTTTCGCGGGTTCCTCTACGCGCCGCCCATGCGGCCGCACGTCGTGGCGGACGATGGGACCTGGCGAGCGCCCTTTGTGTACCCGCTGCGGCTGGTGAGCCGGTTGGAACAGAGGTACGAAGAAGACCGCGCGCACCCAGCGTCGCTGGCGTTCTTCTCGGGCTGGAAGGTCATTGGGGTCGCGGACGAGCGCGCAGGGCCGTGGCTCCCACTCGGCGCCGACGCGTCGGGCCGCGACCAGCTCACGCGGCTGCTGTTTGGCGCGCGAACGTCGCTTGGCGTCGCGCTGCTCGCGACGCTCGGCGCGCTGTTGATCGGGGGAATCGCGGGCGGCATTGCCGGCTACAGCGGCGGGGCTCTGGACGAGGCGTTGATGCGGGTCGCCGAGTTCGTGCTGGTGTTGCCCGCGGTGTACGTGGTGCTGGCGCTGCGGGCGGCTCTGCCGCTCGTGTTGCCGGCGTGGATCGTCTTCGTGCTGATGGCGGGCATCTTCGCGGTGGTCGGCTGGCCGTGGGTGGCGCGTGCCGTGCGGGCGACGGTTGCGGCCGAGCGGACGCGCGAGTACGCCGACGCGGCGCGATCGCTCGGCGCGGGCCACGCGCGGGTGCTCCTGCGCCACCTGATGCCGGCGTGCCGCGGCTTGATGGCGACGCAGGCGATCCTGCTGCTGCCGACCTTCATCGTGGCCGAGGCGACGCTGTCGTTCATCGGCCTCGGCTTTCCCGACGCCGTGCCCAGTTGGGGATCGATGCTCCACGAGGCGGCGAACGTCAACGCGATGGCCGATTTCCCGTGGACGCTCGCTCCGGCCGCCGCGATCTTCGCCGTCACGCTGGGGGCGAACCTGGTCCTGGAGAGATCGACGCAGGAACCACACCGCGCGCAGCGGACATAGGGTTGTTGCCGGCGTCTCCGCGGACTCTGCGAGTTCTGTGTTGACCCATGGTCGAGGTCCGATGACTGCAAAGACGCGCGCTGCGGCAATGTCCGTCACGTCCAATGCGAGCCTGGTCTTGCTGAAGCTGGCCGTCGGCATGCTTTCGGGATCGGTCAGCATCATCTCCGAGGCTATTCACTCGGCCAACGATCTGCTCGCTGCGGTGATCGCCTGGTTCTCGGTACGGACCTCCGACAAGGCACCCGATGCCGAGCACCCCTACGGCCACGGCAAGATCGAAGGCATCTCCGGCGCCATCGAGGCGGCGCTCATCGTGGTGGCCGCGATCTGGATCGTGGTGGAGGCGACAAAGAAGATCCGCCACGGTGGTGAGGTGGAGCACCTCGGCCTCGGCACCGCGGTGATGCTGGTATCGGTCGTGGTGAACGTCTTCGTGTCGCGCTACCTGTTCAAGGTGGCGAAACAGGAGGACTCGCTCGCCCTCGAAGCGGACGCGCATCACCTCTCCACGGATGTCTATACGTCATTCGGCGTCGCCGGCGGCCTGGCCATCGTCCTGGTCGCGCGCAGCGTCTTCCACTCAACCGCGCTCGATATCGTCGATCCGATCGTCGCGATCGGCGTGGCGTTGTTCATCCTCAAGATCGGTGTCGGGCTGACGCTGCAGGCGGCCGACCATCTGCTCGACCGAGGGCTCCCCGAGGAGGAGCTGCAGGCGATCAAGAACTTGATTGACGGTCACCCGAGCGTGCTCGAGTCGCACAATCTGCGGACGCGAAAGTCGGGCAGCCACCGCTACATCGACGCACACATCACGATGGGGGGTGAGGTGACGCTCGCCGACGCGCACCAGACGGCCGCCGCGATAGAGCAGAAGATCGCAGCCGCGTTGCCGCCCGCGCACGCGGTCATCCACGTGGACCCGCTCGAGGCGATCCCGCAGGCGAGGCGGCCGATACGAAGGGAGGAAGGATGAAAGAGGAAGGAGGAAGGGAGGAAGGATGAAGGATGAAGGAGGAAGGATGAACTGACCCGGCCGCATGCGCTAGCATAGGACCCATGAACCTTGAAGGCATCTTTCCGCCAATCGCAACCCCGTTCAAAGACGACGCGATCGATCTCGACGGGATGAAGTCGAACGTCACGAAATGGATGACGACCGGCCTTGCCGGCGTGCTCGTCCTCGGCTCGAACGGCGAAGCTCCGCTGCTCGATGCCGACGAGTCGTTTCGCGTCGCGTCGGCGGCCCGGGAGTGCGTCCCTTCCGGCAAGACGCTCATCGTCGGCGCCGGTGAGGAGTCCACGCGCAGCACGATCGCGGCCGTCAAGCGTGCCGCGCAGGCCGGCGCGGATGTCGTCCTCGTGCGCACGCCGTGCTACTTCAAGAAGCAGATGACCACGGATCTGTTCGTCCGGCACTTCACCGCCGTGGCGGACGCGTCACCCGTGCCGGTGCTGCCGTACAACGTGCCGGGGCTGACCGGCGTCAGCATGGCCGCGGAGGCCGTGGCCAGGCTGGCGACGCATGCCAACATCCCCGGAGTGAAGGACTCGAGCGCGGACCTGACGCAGATTGCCGATCTCGTCGCGATGACGCCACCCGGCTTCAAGGTGCTCGTCGGCTCGGCGCCCACGCTCTACGCGAGCCTCTGCGTCGGGGCGATCGGCGGCATCGTGGCGGCCGCGTGTGTGATTCCGGATCTGATGGTGGAACTCTATCGCCTGGCGCGCGCAGGGAAGCACGCCGAGGCCCTCGCACTGCAGCGCCGCATCACTCCGCTGGGGAAGTCGGTGACCACCATGTTTGGCGTCGCCGGCCTGAAGGCAGCCATGGACCTCGCCGGCTACGTCGGCGGTGTCCCGCGCCAGCCCCTGCCGGCGGCAACACCACAGATGATCGACACACTCCGCGGACAGTTCGCCGAGCTCGGGGTCGGGCTGGCTTCTCGAACGTGATCATGGAGTTGTAGGAACAGGGGGACGCTCGAGAGCCATGTCCGCCAATCGCCCATCAGCCCCGGTCCCGATGCCGCCCTCTGCGAGTCCCCCGCCCCCGGCGCACGGACTCTTTGCGACGGGCGTCCGTTTCGTCGGGATGATGGTGGTGTTCGGCTCCCTGCTGTTCGTCGCAGCCGGTACGACTCGCTGGCCGGCGGCGTGGGCCTACCTGCTCATCAGCGCGGTGCAATTGGCGGCGTATACCGCCATCGTCGTCCGCGTGCACCCCGACCTTATCCAGGAGCGGACACACCCGCCGGCAGACGCAAAACGGTGGGACAAGCCGCTGGTCGGCATCATCGGCGTCGCAGGACCGCTGGCGTTCATTCTCGTTTCCGCGTTCGATCGGCGATTTGGCTGGAGCGGGCCGATGCCAACGGGCCTCGAGGTTGTGGGCCTCGCGCTCGTGGCCGCGGGCGGCGTGATCGTGAATGCCGCGGTGCTGGCCAACCGCTTCTTTTCGGCTCTCGTCCGCATTCAGCGCGATCGGGGCCATCACGTCATCGACCGGGGTCCCTACCGAGTCGTCCGCCACCCGGGCTACGTCGCGTCGATCATGAACTCTCTCGGCGCGCCCATGGCGCTCGGTTCCTGGTGGGCCGTGCTCGTCGGGTCGATCATCTCGGCCGTCATCGTGGTCCGCACCGCGATGGAGGACCGCACGCTGCGCGGGGAACTGGAGGGCTACCAGGCGTACGCCAGCCGCGTCCGCTTCCGCCTCGTCCCCGGGATCTGGTGAAGGTCACCCATCCGGCGCCCCGGCTCCTGCTCTACAATGCACAGATGATTTCTCTCCCTTCGTCCGAACGTCTCCTCCTCGGTCCCGGTCCCAGCATGATGTCGCCGCGAGTGATGCGGGCACTGGGGGCGCCAATGCTCGGTCACCTCGACCCCGATCTGCTCGCGATGATGGATGACATCCGCGGGCGGCTCCAGGGGCTCTTCCGCGCACCAGCCGGATCGTTCACCTTCGCCGTGTCGGGCACGGGAACATCCGGACTCGAGGCGATTGTCGCCAATCTCGTCGAGGACGGCACGCGCGTTCTGGCGGTCGTCACGGGATACTTCGGCGATCGCCTCGCGCAGGTCTGCGCGCGCTACGGCGCACGCGTCACCCGGCTCGACGTCGAGTGGGGGCGCGCCTGCGATCCGCAGCAGGTGCGCGACGCGCTCTCGAAGGCCGGCGCGGACATCGTGTGCGTCGTCCACGCGGAGACGTCCACCGGCGTGCGCAATCCCGTGGAGGCGATCGCGAAGATCGCTCACGACAACGGGGCGATCGTGATCGTCGACGCGGTCACGTCGCTCGGCGGCCACCCACTCGAGATGGAGAAGTGGAGCCTCGACGCCGTCTACAGCTGCACGCAGAAGTGCGTGGGCGCGCCGTCGGGCCTGGCGCCGGTCGCGTTCGCACCGTCAGCGCTCGACCGCCGCGTCAAGTGCCGCAGCTTCTATCTGGATCTTGCGCTGCTCGAAGACTACTGGGTGCGGCGGAAGTACCACCACACGATCAGCGCGTCGCTCGTCTACGCGCTGCACGAGGCCCTCGTCGCGATCGACGAGGAAGGCCTCGAGACGCGCTGGCAACGGCACCAGCGGAACCATCAGATTCTCGCCACCGGCCTCGAGGCGATGGGGCTCGGCCTGCTGCCGCCGCCGGCCGAGCGGCTCTGGACGCTGAACGCGGTGCGCGTCCCGGACGGTGTGGACGAACCGAAGATCCGCAGGGATCTCCTGACGCGCTTCAACATGGAAGTGGGATCGGGCCTCGGGCCACTGGCCGGCAAGATCCTCCGGGTCGGCCTGATGGGACACAGTTCGTCGCCGCAGGCGATCCTGCTCTTCCTCGGCGCGCTCGAGAGCGTGCTGCGCGCCCAGGGCGCAGCCATCGCGCGGGGCGCGGGCACTGCTGCAGCGGTCGGGGCGATGGGCTAGCCTCGGCTGTGGACTCGTTCCGGCTGGCGCCAAGCGCCAGCCGAATCCTGATTTCCCGGGTGCGTTGTGTGACGGTGTAAGACACGACGCCGAAGGTGCCGACCGCCGCCAGCGTCAGGGCGAGCACGCCGAAGATGCCGAGCAGCAGCGTCGCGAACCGCTGCGCCGCCGACAGTACCGCCGGATCGAGACGGCCGCGCGTGACGACATAGGTCAGGCGCGACGAGATCGTGGCGAGCCGCTTCATGACTGCCTCCCGGGCCCCGGGTTCACGCCGTCTCCATCACGAGCCGGATCGCGAGCACGAGAGCGTCGAACTGACGCGATTCCTGCTCGAGCTGACGACGCCCCTCCGGCGTCAGGTTGTAGAAGCGCGCCTTCCGATTGTTTTCCGAGATGCCCCACTCGGCCCTCACCCACCGTTTGACGAGCATGCGGTTGAGCGCCGGGTAGAGCGAGCCTTCCTCGACGGCGAGTGCGTCGGCGGACGCCTCTTCGATCCGGCGGGCGATGGCATAGCCGTGCAGCGGGCCGCCGGCCAGTGTTCGGAGGATGAGCAGATACAGCGTGCCGGGGAGGAGATCGAGTGCGTCGGGTGTCGCTCTGATTCCCATGTCCAGACTATCTATAGAACACGCATGGGAGTCTGTCGAGGATTGGCGCCTCGTTGACGCTACACTGGTCACGTGACCACGCGTTTCGCGGTTCTCGTCCTGCTCGCCACGCTCGTGCCCGGCTGCGGGCGCGGCCGGGTGCCGCAGCCGCCCATTCCGCCTCGCCTCTCCGATGGGCAGGAACTGTTGGTGGGCCTGCGGGCCGACGCGGATGTGCGACGCGATCTGGGCGTCTACGCCAACGATGGTCTGCAGCAGGTCGTGCAGCAACTCTGCGCCCGACTGGCCGCAGCGTCAGGCCGTGCGGCGCTGCCGTGGCGCGCGACGATCCTCGACGTGGCCGCCGCGAACGCCTTCGCGTTGCCAGGCGGCCAGATCTACCTCACGCGCGGCCTGCTCCCGTATCTCACCAGCGACGCGGAACTCGCGGCGGTCATCGGCCACGAGGTGGCGCACGTGGCCACCGGCCTGGCGGCCCGCCAGTTCGCCGCCGCCACGACCGGCGGGGGCGACCCGCTCATCATCGGGCTCTTCTCGCCGATCGTGCGACGGCTGCGCCCCCCGGCCGCAGGGTCCATCAGCCCGACTGTGCTGTTCGGCAGGTTCAGACCCGACGAGGAGTTGGTCGCCGACACGCTGGCGTCGGGATATCTCGCCAGGTCGGGCTTCGATCCGAACGCCGTTCCCGCATTCCTCGCATCGCTCGCGGAGCAGCAGCTTCAAAGCGACAAGCGAGGTGTGCCGACGTGGCTCGAGACCCACGTGTCTTCCGCTGATCTGATCGAGCAGTTGCGGGCGGCGACGAGGACGCTCGACACGCCCCCGCCGGCGGGTTGGACGGTCAATCGCGACGGCTACCAGCAACGCGTTCACGGCATGGTGTTCGGCGACAACCCGCGCGACGGGCTCGTGCGAGGTCGCGAGTTCATCCAGGCGGAGCGGCGCTTTGCGCTCACGATTCCGGCGCGGTGGGAAGTGACGAACAGCCGGATGCAGATGGCGGTCGAGCACCCGGACGAAGACGCGGCACTCGTCGTCCGGGTGCTCCCGCGCGCCCGTCGCGCCGACCTGGCTGCCGTCGCGCGGACGACGATGGAGGGGGCCGGTTTCAGGACGGCGGGCGGAGAGGAGACGACGATCAACGGGGCGCCGGCATTCGTCGGCACCTGGGACGGCGAGCGCGATGCCGCCTCTCCGGTGCGCGTGCGCGCAGCATTCGTGCGCCTCGGGAGCGTGGTCCACTTGCTGGCGGGCATCGCGTCCGCCGACCGTTTCACGTTCGTCGAAGCGTCGCTCCAGGCCAGCATCTCGTCGTTTCGCGCGATCGACGGCGCGGAAGCCGACCGCGTCAGGATGAATGTGATCGATCTCTATTCGGTGCAGCCGGGCGACACGTGGGACAGGATCGCGCGCCACTTCGGCGGGATCGTGATGCCCGCCACGCTCGCCCAGATGAACCACGGCCTGCCGGACCCGGTGCCGCCTGGCACCCGCGTGAAGGTGGTCACGACGCGATAGCCGACCCAGATCGACGACGCGTCGTCGATGCGCGGCCGATCGCCTCCCGCATGGGCATCGTCACGCCGCCACCCGAGGAAGAGGGGCCCAAGGAAGAGCTGACGGCTCCAGACCCGGACAGGATTGCCACGGCTGACCTTGACACCCTTTTCCCGCGGGCGCTATAGTCGGCGCGCTTCTCCAGGTCTTCCCCCGGACCACCAGCAGCACAGCTCCAACGACCGGGTCGCGGGCGCGCGCATGATTAATTACACGGAACGCATCAGCGTGCTGATGCGCGACATCGTCGCACGTGTCCCGCGGCTGTCCTACATCGACTCCGACGATCTGCTCGTGTTCGCACGATACGGCCGCCCGGGGGCCGAGGGCGCGTTCGCGACCTGCCACTGCATCAGCCTGCCGCCGACCGAGCCGGGCTACTACTACTGGCGCGATCGGCAGACCGGCCGCATCACGCGCCGCTCGCGATGGTTCGTCACCAAGTCGCCGTCGGTTTCTGTCGGCGGGCGCCGCATCCACTACCTGATCTCGTTCGCGCTGCCGCGCTTCTGTGACCAGACGCTCGCGGGTTCGCGCAAGGAGCATTGCTACGACCAGCGCGCACCGACCTGGCTGGCGAAGCTCGATACGGTCGTCCACGAGCTGTACCACATCGATCCGAGCGCTCCGGGGATCCGGCGGGTCGAGCGCGCCGATGGCGTGGCGACGTACTCGTCACACGGTCGGGACTTCCTGGCCGACGTTGCCGACATGGTGCGGGAGTATCTGGCGACGCGGCCCGATCCGGCCACCTTCGATTTTCTGCGGCATCGGTTCTCGGAGCTCGAGGAGATGCACGCGGGTGTGCTCGGCACGACGTTCCGGACGTTCCCATCCTTCCCGCAACGCTACATCGACGTGCTGCCCAACGCCGCTCAGCCGGAGACGCCGGCCAGCGTGCGCATCCAGACGCTGAAAACGTCGGCGGTCCCGACGCGGTACACGGAGGACGACCTCGTGGTGCGGCAGTTCCTCGCATGCGCCACTCGGCGGCTCTCACGCCGCGACACGCGACGCGAGTCCCCCCTGGTGCGCCAGATGCGCCGGCCCGACGGTGCCCCGATCGAGCGCGCAGCGGCCGGGCAGTGAGCCTCCTGATCGCGAACCGAAGGGCGAGGAACGAAGACGCGGACCCCGGCGGTACCGCGCAAGGCGCGGTCGCGGCGCCTGCGTCCACGGAAACGACTCGGGGCTCACGTCGGGCGCTTCGCGGCCGCGAGCCGAGTTCTCCAGTACTCCATCGACAGCCGATCGATTCTCACCTGGCCGCGTGAGCTCGGCGCATGGACGAACGCGTCGTCGCCGACGACGATGCCGACGTGCGAGACGCGGTGTCCGTCGATGGCGAAGAACACGAGGTCTCCCGGCCGCACGTCCGCAGGATCGATGTTCTGTCCGACCTCGAACTGCTCGCGCACGCTCCGCGGCATCCCGATGCCCGACTGGGTGAACACGTACTGGACAAAGCCGCTGCAGTCGAATCCGTCGGGGTCTTGTCCGCCGTTTCGGTACGGCGCGCCGACGAGTGACTGTGCGAGGTCAGCCGCCGCGACGGCGGCGGGAGACAACGCGGGCCGTGGCGCGGGCGACGGGCGCTCGACAGGCGCCGTGTCCGGTTGGCGCGGGTCGTGGGCGCCGGGGTAGGGCCGAGGCACGTGGCCAGAACTGGCGCACCCGGACGCGACGAGCGCGCCGAGGGCGACGATGGACAGAGCGCGACGCACGTCCTTCCTATCGGGCGGAGCGGAACGGCCGGACAGGCCTCGGCTGCTAAGCGACTGAACCGGAACGTGTTAGGGCTCTGTCAGGTTGACAGTCGAGATCGGCTCGGTCAAAATACCAATCATCATGGAGCACACGCTGCTCCTCAACGCCTCCTACGAGCCGCTCAAGGTGGTGCCTTGGCGAAAGGCCATCACCTTGTGCTGCCAGGGCAAGGTCGAGATCATCTCGGTCTACGACCGTGAGATCCGATCCGTCTCGATCAGCTTCAAGCTGCCGTCCGTCGTCCGCCTGTTGCGGTACGTCCGTATCAAGCGCCGTTTCGACTACGTGCCGTTCTCGCGCGCCAACATCTACGCCCGCGACGACCACGCGTGCCAGTACTGCGGGCAGACGCTGCCGGTCACCGAGTTGACGTTCGATCACGTCGTGCCGGTGGCGCAGGGTGGCCGCAAGGACTGGGAGAACATCGTCACCTGCTGCGTGAGCTGTAATCGGCGGAAAGGCGGCCGCACGCCGGCCGAAGCGGCGATGCGGCTCGTGCGGGTGCCGGCCCGCCCGCAGGCCGTGCCCGCCATCCGCATCACGATTGGCTTGCGCAATGCGCCCGAGAGCTGGCGCGACTACCTCTACTGGAACGTGGAGCTGGACGATACGTAGCAGCCTCTCGAATGAGACCGTTGCTCGCGGCTGGTTGCCAGTAGTCAATGGTTGCCTTTCACACTCCACGTCCGCGCATCGTGCCCGCTCGAGCCGTCGACGGCGGGTGCGTCACCATTGAGGCCGGGGCCGATCCGTTCTCAGTCGACCCGCCGCCGTTCGTTCGCCTCGGCGGCGTCCATGCGCGCGTCGTCACCGCGTCGTCCCGTCGGGTCCGCGTGGTCGTGCCCGGTGAGATCATGGGCGGACGCGTGCCCGTCACGTTCGACGCGGTCGAGCCGCCGATCGGGTTCATCGAGATCGGAACGCGCGTCGCGACGGGGCTGCACCAGGTGGACAGCCCGGCGTTCGACGCCGACGGCAACCTCTACGTCACCTGCAGCGGAACCCGCGGCCAGCGCGTGCCCGTGTCCATCTTTCGAATCCGCCCCGACGGCACGCGTGAGGTGCTCGTCACCGGTCTCGTCAACGCGACGTCACTGGCGTTCGATCCGTTTGGCGCGCTCTGCGTCTCGAGCCGGTTCGACGGAACCGTCTACCGCGTGACGGCGGACGGACGCGTGGAGAAGATCGCGTCGGAGCTCGGCGTGGCCTGCGGCATCGCGTTCCTTTCCGACGGGACGATGTTCGTGGGCGACCGCGGCGGGACGCTGTTCCGGGTGAATGCGGCCGGGCGGGTGATTCTGTGGGCCACGCTGCCGGCCAGCGTGGCCGCGTATCACCTCGCCGTCGCGGCGGATGAGTCGGTGTACGTGAGCGGGCCGACGCTCTCGACGCGTGACGCCATCTACCGCGTCGATCGACGTGGCGAGGTCACGCGGGCATTCGAGGGGTTCGGACGGCCTCAAGGGCTCGCCTTCGGACAGGACGGTGCGCTCCACGTGGCCGAGGCGGTGGCCGGCGCCAGCGGTATCTACCGGGTCGATTCGGACGGCAGCCGCACGTTGATGGTCGCGGGCGCGGCGCTCGTCGGCCTCGCCATCCACCCGGTGCATGGCGTCGCCGTGGCGTCGAACGACACCGTCTACCGCCTCGACGCGTTCTAACCTTTTCGCTTGCCCGCTCCAGTCGATTCCGGGGATGATGCACAGCGCACCCCACCCGGAGGACTCCTTGTCTCAGTTGTTCCGCGTGAAATCACTGGACCTGATGATCGGCGAAGCCGAGCGTGGGTCCTCGCTCAAACGCGCGCTCGGCCCGTTCCAGCTCACGGTGCTCGGCGTTGGCGCGATCATCGGCGCGGGGATCTTCTCGACGATTGGGACGGCGGCGGCGGGCGGCGGATCGCACGTCGGCGCCGGGCCCGCGATCATCCTCTCGTTCGTGCTGACGGCCATCGCGTGCGGCTTCGCGGCGCTCTGCTACGCCGAGTTCGCCGCGATGGTGCCGATCGCCGGATCGGCCTACACCTACGCGTACGCGACACTTGGGGAACTGATCGCCTGGATCATCGGTTGGGATCTCATCATCGAGTACGCGGTCGGCAACGTCGCGGTCGCGATCTCCTGGTCGGGGTATTTCCAGGAACTGCTCCGCAACATGGGCGTTGGTTTCCCGGCGTGGCTCGGCACCGACTACCGCTCGGCGGCGATGGCGACGCGGGACATCGCGGCGGTCGTCGCGAAGGGCTCCGACCCGACCAGCCTGGGACCCGCGATAACGCTCGCGGCGCAGGCCCTGACCGACGCGCCGCGGCTGTTCGGCGTCCCGATCGTCTTCAACTTCCCGGCGTTCCTCATTGTCATGCTGATCACGTGGGTGCTCGTGAAAGGCATCAAGGAGAGCGCATGGGTGACGACCGCGACGACGGTCCTGAACGTGCTGATCATCGGGTTCTTCTGTGTCGTCGGGTTCTTCTACGTGAAGCCGGCGAACTGGACGCCGTTCGCGCCGAACGGATTCAAGGGAATCTGGGGTGCTGCGGCGATCATCTTCTTCGCCTACATCGGCTTCGACGCGGTGTCCACGGCGGCGGAGGAGACACGCAACCCGCAGCGCGACATGCCCATCGGCATGATCGCCAGCCTCATCATCTGCACGGTCATCTACATCGCGGTGGCTGTCGTGCTCACCGGCCTCCTGCCCTGGAACCAACTCGGCACCGCACAACCCTTGGCGACGGCGTTCTCGGCGCAGGGGATGAACTGGGCCGCCGGGGTCATCTCGCTCGGCGCGATCTTCGCGTGCACGTCGGTGTTGATGGTGTTCCAGCTCGGCCAGCCCCGGATCTTCTTCTCGATGGCGCGCGACGGGCTCCTCCCGCAGTGGGCGGCGAAGATCCATCCGAAGTACAAGACGCCGCACGTCACCACGATCCTCACGGGTGTCGCGGTGGCGTCGTTCTCGTGCTTCACGAACATCAACGAGGTCGTGGAGCTGACGAACATCGGCACGCTGTTCGCGTTCGTGCTGGTGTCGATCGGGATCCTCATCCTGCGCTACTCGGATCCCAAGCGGCCGCGGCCGTTCCGCACCCCGCTGGTGCCGCTGGTCCCGCTGCTGTCGGTGGTGAGCTGCACCATGCTGATGATGGAGCTGCCGGCACGGACGTGGTGGCGGTTCGTGATCTGGCTGGCGTTCGGGTTGGTGCTGTACTTCCTGTACGGGTATCGACACAGCCGACTGCGCCAGATCCCGGAGTAGGCCGCAGCACCCCGAGGCTCGGGGGCCGCCGTTCGCCCTCGCTGAGCGTCAGGGCCGTCGCGCGGCCACGAGGTGCGCGCCGAGCGGGCGGGCAGGTGATGGCGCCGAGGCAACTGCGTCAATCGACGATGAACAGCCTGGCGCCGGTTGCGGTGCGGGAGCGGTGCGGCGCCGCACCGTCGGCGACCTGGTAGCTCTGGCCCGGCTTCAGCAGGTGCGTCTCGCCGTTCTTCAGGTCGGTGTGGAGTTCTCCCTCGAGCACGAGAAGGACGTGGCCGCGCTCGCACCAGTGGTCGGCCACGTATCCGGCCGAGTACTCGACCATCCGCACGCGGATGTTCCCAATCTCGAGCGTGTGCCAGTACGCCGCACCCTTTTCGCCAGGGTGTGTCGTCGCGGGAACGGTGCTCCAGTCAACGGTGGTGAACGGAACGTTTTCGATCTTCATGGCTTTGGCCTGTTGGCGCGGACCTCTGACTACTACCTCAGTCCACGCTGCTGACTCCCAGCCGTTGTGTGGCCGGTTCGAACGGTTCCTCGAACACGACGTCGCACCATCTTCGCATGCTCCGCGTCCTGACGAACGCCAGCCCGATCACGCCGAGGCCGAGCACCCCTGCCACGATTCCTGCGCGGTCGGGCGATTCCATCGCCCAGTGCTCCAGCCAACCCAACGGGACGGCGGCCAGGAAGGCAGTCAGCCCGGCATGCCAGGCGGATGACCGCGAGCGCCCGGAGTCTCCCGCGCAGGTGAAGGGTAATGATCTGAGATTCAGGAACGCCCACTCGACGACGAGAGCGGCGGCCACCACGCCAAACAGCAGGTGCACGGCCGCCAAGTGACCTCCCCAGACCAGCGCGTGCACCGGCACGAGCGCCACGACCGGGACGACGCCCACGACCCACGCCGCGCGGCGGACACCGGCGAAGGAGGCTCCAGGATCACGCATCCAGGTGGTCTGAAACACCCAGTTGGCGCGCAGGTCGGCGGGCACGACGGAGACGAACCGCACCGTCCCGACCGCAGCACAGACGAGGATCAGCTGCACGGTCAGCAACGCTGCCGAGGGCGCGACCGGGGGACCGAGCAGCGTGTGAAGATCGCTCGCGGGCACGAAAACGATCAGCGTGGCAAGGGCTACGGCCGCTCCACCCGCCAGGTACATGCGCTGCCCTGCGCCGCGAACGAGCGTCTGCAACGTGAAGAAGAACGTCGCGCCCGAGAGCGGATCTCGGAGGATCGTCCGCGACAGCAGAGCGGTCACCGCGGCGACCACCGGGCGCGGAAGGACCGACCGCGGCTCCGGCAAGCGGCGGGCGAGCCGTCGGGTTTCGAACGCATAGCCGCCGACCGCCACGAGCATGACGAGGCCCAGGCCGCTCGCGGCCGTCGCAGCCAGCCGCTCGAACGTGGGCATGTGCGCCAGATAGGCGCGACGATAGTGCTCCGCGGCCTCCGGGCTCCATCGCTGTCGTCCGTTGGGAGCCACCACTCCGGGCGAATCGAGAATCATCCGGCTGGTCAGGGTTTCGTACAACCCAAGAAACCACATCGGCGGGCTGAGAGATACCCCGCGTCCACCCGTCGGAAGGAGGGACGTCGGCACGCTGGGACGGGCGGGTACGAGCAGCAGCGCGGTGACGAACAGCAGCACGAGCGCCGACTGGACGATCACCGAGAGGCGCCGGAATGCTCGCGCGCTGGTGAAGAATGCCAGGGTCTCCCGGCATGCCAGGACCACGAAGAACCCGAAGGCGCCGGCCGCCAGGGAGACGCCGGCGTGTGTGACCATCAGCCAGACACCACATCCGAGACCCACCTGCAAAGTGCCGAGCAGGATGGCCGGGTACAGCACGCTTGGGATCGCGTTGACCGCGACCGCGAATGTCATCACGAACAGGCCGAGCGCCTGCATCTTCGCGACGAGCAGCGTGCGCCGACTGATCGGCAGTGGACCGACGACCGCGACATCGCGCGCATCGAGCACGAGGGCATCCCATTCGACGAGCGTCGCGATGCCCATGACGATCATCGAGATCGAGACGCACGTCAGCTTGTCGTCGAGCGCGATGAGGAGGCGCTGTCCCGGCGTGATCCACGCGTTCATGTATTTCAGCAGGAGCGGCGCCGCAGCCAGCAGGCCCGGCACGGCGAGCGCGGCGTACACGAAGCCGATCTTCTCCTCGCCGCCGCCGTTCGGGGCGACGAGGTCGTTGTCGAAGAACCGCCGGAAGAAGATCCGTCGGAGCAGTCGTACCTCACCGATCTCGCCGGCCATGCGGCCTCCTGCTAAGCGCGGACGGTGTCGGCAATCTCGCGCGCCACGCGTTCGGGATCTTCCCTGAAAACGAGCTCGGCAAACACTTCCTCGAGCGTCCCGCGCGACATCAGCTCGCGCAGGCGCTCGACGGAATCGTCGGCCACGACCTGCCCGCGTGTCAGCACGACGACGCGCGAGCAGAGCTTCTCGACCACCTCGAGAACATGTGAGCTGTAGAGGATCGTCTTGCCGCGGTCGGCCAAGGTCCGCACCAGATGCTTGAAGACCAGAGCGGCGGTCACATCGAGACCCGACAACGGCTCGTCGAAGATGAGGACGTCGGGGTCGTGGATGAGCGCAGCTGAGATCAGGATCTTCTGCCGCATGCCCTTGGAGTACGAGCCAAGCGATTGATCGCCGTCGTGGTCCAGACCGAGCAGGCGCAGGAGGCCGTCGATCCGCCGCTCGATCGTGGCTGCGCCGAGCCGGCGCAGACGGCCCACGAGCTGCAGGTACTCCCGGCCCGACAGGAACGGATAGAGGTTCGGCTCCTCTGGCACGTATCCGACCCGTCGCCTGAAGCCGACGAGGTCCTCCTGGATGTCCCGGCCTTCGAAGAACACCTCGCCGCTCGTCGGTTCGACCAGCCCAATCATCATGTTGACGGTGGTGGACTTTCCCGAGCCGTTCGGCCCGAGGTAGCCGAGAACCTCACCCGGCTCGACGCGGAAGCTGACGTCCTTGACCGCCGGCACGCCGGCGTACCGCTTGGTGAGATGGCGGGCCTCGAGCATGGCGAAATCGGCTCCTTCCTGATCGACTCTGGACGGATTGGACACCGGTGGCGCGCATTCGGCCCACCATGGAGGCGGGATTTCGTGCGACTCGGAGCACTCAGCCGCGCGAGAGCATCAGGTCGGCCAGCGGCTTTCTGGGCTTCTCCCCCGGCTTGTCGGTCGGGTAGCCGAGCGGGGTGAAGGCGAGCGGTTCGACGCCGTCGGGCAGGTGCAGCAGATCGCGAGCCACCTTCGGATCGAACGCCGCCACCCAACAGGTGCCGAGGCCGAGCGCGGCGGCTGCGAGGATCAGGTGGTCCATGGCGATCGTCGCATCGACGTCCGCGTAGTTCTTGCCGTCGCGGCGGATCCAGGCTTCGCCCGGGACGCTGCAGATCCCGACGACGAGCGGAGCCTCAGTGAACCATGGTTGTGGATAGAGACGGCCCAGCTCGGCCTCGTGCCGGCGCGTGTCGAGCACGACGAGGCGGAACGGCTGCCGGTTGGCGGCGGTCGGTGCCAGTTGTGCGGCGCGCAGCACCTGCTGCAGCTTGTCGACCTCGACGGGACGGTCCGAGTAGCCGCGCACGCTGTAGCGCGACTCGATCAGGCTGAAGAAGTCCACGGGGTCTGTCGCGCGGCGGTCATTTGGTGCCATAATCGTGGGCACTGCCTGCCCTTCTTCCTGGAGCGCCCGTGATGCTCGTGCGTAAGTTGCGTCCGACCCTCTTGTTCGTCGTGCTGGCCGCCGTCGTGGTGACGGCCGGCTGCGGCGACTCGGTGACCGCCCCGACCAACTACGCGGCGTTCAACTCGACCGACCTGCGCGTGGGTGGTGGAACCGACGCGACCGTCGGCAAGGTCATCACGGTGAAGTATACCGGCTGGTTCTACGACGCGTCGGCGACCGATCAGAAGGGCGTGCAGTTCGACTCGACGACCGGAGGCACGCCGTTCACCTTCACGCTCGGCGGCGGACAAGTGATTTCCGGCTGGGAGCAGGGTTTACCGGGCATGAAGGTTGGCGGATTGCGCCGCCTGGTCATCCCGCCCTCGCTCGCGTACGGCTCGACGCGGAACGGGTTGATTCCGCCCTTTACAACGCTGCTGTTCGAAATCGAGCTGGTCGAAGTGCAGCAGTAGCCTACTTGCGCCCGAGATGGAGCTTGACGCCGGCCGCCAGGAAGGTCAGGCGTTCGTTGAGTTCTCCTTCTCCCCCCGTGCGCGGACCGCCCTTGACTTCCGCGCGCCCACCCTCGGCGTAGACGGCCACCGTGCGCGTCAGCCACCCTTCGAAGCCACCGCCGAACAACCAGCCCCAGCCCGCGGTTCGGAACACGAACGCCTGCGTCCCGCCGGGGAAGGTCTGATCGACGCCATCGACGGTGACCGTCACGGGGTTGATCGTCTCGGTCGTCGAGAACGTCCCGCGGTGGTAGTTGGCGCCGCCGATGCCGTAGATCCTCACCGGCCCGACCGGCACGCCGACCTTTCCGGCAATCGTCAACAACTGGACATCGAGCGAACCGTTGAAGCTGTAGGTGCCCCCGCTTCCGTCGGCCGTCAACTTGCCCGGTCTGAGGTAACTGGCGCCCACGGCCACGTACTGGTTGAACCAGTAGTCTCCTCCGGCCGCGTAGGTCCCCTTCATGTCGTTGGCGGTACACTTCGACGCCGTGCCGCACATCACGTCGCCGGTATCGCTGTACCTCGCGCCACCGCCGCCGCCGAAGAGCACAAGGCGAGTGGGGGCCTTTCTCCAGGCCCTGGCACTTCCCGACGAACCCGGCTGCTCGTCGCCGAGCCACTCCTTGGGCACAGGCCCTTGCCGCAGCCACAACGCCGGCCTGCCTGCCGCCACATCGACGAGCAGCGTGGTGACCGGCCGCACGACGAACACGCCGGAGACCTCGCGGCGCTCGCAGCCGTCGGCGCGCGCCGGGGCGTCCACGCCGCCTTCGACGAGCCAGACGCGCTCCAGGTTCGCGCACACGTCCACGTAGATCCGCGCGTCCGTTTCCTTCTTGCCGAGGTGGGCGGACATGTCCGCGGACAAGGTGGCGTTGCCCGAGGCGTCCACCGTTCCCGTGGCGACCCGTTTCGCATTGAGTCCGATCTCGACCGCCGACCCCGGCGGCGCGTGCCGCACAATCACGGTCTGCGCCGTTCCGATGCCGGCACCCACGGTCAGAATGCACGCGGCCGTGAGCGCCAGCCGCCGCCAGGGTTTCATGATGGGTCTCTCCTCCATACTGTCCAGACAAGGCCTTCTGATTATCGTTCAGAGCGCGCGAAGATGCACCGGGGAATCTTCGGGCTGGTTGACGCCTCGCGCTCGTGGCAGTACGATCCACCATTCTCCCATGTGTGTGGGCGGTGGCGCTGTCCGCGGCGTCGCCGACGTGTCTCGACTCCAGCGAGGATGGAGGAACCATGATTCGGAAGGCAGCCCTCTGGGCGGTGTTGTGCCTTGCGATTGCCCCCGCCGTGTCGTCAGCGCAGCAGACCGGCACGATCAGCGGGAAGATCGTGGGGACGGACGGCCTGGTGATTCCAGGCGTTACCATCGAAGCGCGGTCGGAATCGTTGCCGGCGCCCCGCGTCACGGTCAGCGGCGGGACCGGCGAGTATCGCCTCCCGGCGCTTCAGCCTGGCAGCTACACGGTGACGTTCGAGCTCCAGGGCATGAACAAGGTCACCAAGCAGTTGCTCGTGCAGTTGCAGCAGGACACGGTTCTCGATGTCACGATGAGTGTCCAGGGCGTCACCGAGACGGTGACCGTCACCGCCGCGATCGTGCCGGCCATCGAGAAGGACTCGACCGCCATCAAGAGCGGCGTCTCGTCCGAGGCGATTCAGTCGCTCCCGGTCGGCCAGGAGTACCGCGACCTCATCAAGCTGATCCCCGGCGTCCAGTATTCACAGGACACGACACGGGGACCGAGCGCCGGCGGCAGCGGCCAGGACAACGTCTACAAGTTCGACGGCGTCAACGTGACGATGCCGCTGTTCGGCACGCTGGCGGCCGAACCCGCATCGCATGACATCGCACAGGTGACCACCATCAAGGGCGGCGCCAAGGCGGTGGACTTCGATCGCTCGGGCGGGTTCACCGTGGACTCGGTCAGCAAGTCCGGCACGAGCAAGTTCGCCGGCCAGGTCAGCTACCAGTTGCAGAGCAACGGCATGGCCGCGGGCCTCCAGAACGGCAGCCTCTCGAAGTACGACCAGGATCGGGCCTGGCTCACGATCAACGGCGGCGGTCCGGTCATCCCGAACAAGATGTATTTCTACGCGTCGTACTACAGGCCGACGCGCACGCGCCAGAACCAGGCGAATCTGTACGGCAACCTGCCGAACTACGAGAGCACCCGCAACGAGGGTTTCGGCAAGCTGACGATTTCGCCAGTCGGTTCCGTCCTGCTCAACCTCACCTGGCGCCAATCGCACCGCCTCGACACGGGAGACACCTTCGCGTCGAATGCGTCGGCGACGACGGGTGCGGGCAGCGAGGCGTGGCAGAAGATCGGCACCGCCGAGGGGTCGTGGATCATCAACGCGCGTAGTTTCGTGTCCTTCAAGTACACGCACTACGAGAACCCGAACCGGAGCCGTCCGGACCACGTGGCGAACGTGACCATCAGCACCACGCCGGGAGCGAGGCTGGACACGGCCAATCTGGACACGATCGGGCTGCTCTCGGTGCCGACGCCGGTGGCGGGGGCGACGGCCTTCAACACGTTCATCCAGCCGCTCATCGCCCGTTACGGGTATGCGTCGAACGGCGTGCAGACGGGCGGCGGCGCGGTGGGGTACGGCACCCTGTTCGACGAGGACAATTTCTTCAGGGACGCGGGCCAAATCGGCTACAACTTCACGCTCGGCAGCGCGGTTCGTCAGGACCTCCACGCCGGCCTGCAGTGGTCGAGCGACTCGGAAGACCTGTTCCGCAGCACGAACGGATGGGGTTCCATCACTGTGCCCGGTGGCCGCACAGCCAGCATCGGGGTCAACGGCATCCCCGCCTACTACGTCGCCGCATTCCAGCAGCAGACGATCGGCCTCGCGCCGACCATCCACTCCGTGTACAAGGAACTCAACCTCGAGTTCAACGATTCGATCACCTGGAAGAACTGGTCGTTCAATGCGGGTCTCGTCATGAGCCGGGACACACTCTACGGCCAGGGCTTGAGGGAGGATTCGACGGCGCTGTCGGGTTTCGTCTCCGCGGCCGGCAACCAGTACCAGATGTACCAGGTTCCGTTCAGCAAGACGCTTCAGCCCCGCCTCGGGGCGACCTGGGCGTACAACGGCCGTGACACGGTCTACGCCAGCTACGCACGGTACGTTCCGGCGGCCAGCTCGCTACCGCGTGCCGCCTCCTGGGCCAGGAACCTGGCGACGACGATCAACGCGTACTTCGACGCGAACGGCGTTCTCTACGGAAACTCGCCCGTGGCAGGGTCCTCGGGCAAACTCTTCGTCCAGGACATGACGCCTCGAACGACGGACGAGTTCCTCATCGGGACGGCCAAGCAGTTCTCGCCGAACCTGACGGCGCGTGTCTATGTCCGGCACCGCGAGGCCACGCACTTCTGGGAGGACACGAACAACAACGCCCGGGTGGCCTTCAGCCCGCCCGCCGGTATCCCGCAGCAACTCTACATTTCCGACCTGACCGCCCGGCTGGGCCAGATCGGGAGCGGGTCGAGCTACGTCATCGCGGAACTCGATGGCGCCTACACGAACTTCTGGGAGGCAACCGCCGAAGCCGAGTGGCGGACACGGAAATCGTTCGTCCGCGCGTCCTATACGTGGAGCCGGTACCGCGGCAACTTCGACCAGGACAACACGACGGCGGGCAACGACGCGAACATCTTCATCGGGTCGTCGTTCATCGGGGACGGCGCGGGGCGTCAGTTGTGGAACTTCAAAGACGGCACCCTGCGCGGTGATCGCCCCTTCATGCTGAAGCTGTACGGCTACTACCAGCTGAACTGGAACGCCAGCGTGGGCGCCTACGGCATCCTGCAGTCCGGCCAGCCGTGGGAAGCGTGGAGCTACGAGCCGTATATCACGCTGACGACGAACACGAGCGACACGTCACGGTTCGCGGAATCTGCCGGCGCGCGACGTACGCCGACGCACTACCAGCTCGATCTGAACTACACGCAGGACATCAAGTTCACCCAGCGGTACAAGCTCCAGGTCGCGTTGGATTTGTTCAACGTGTTCAACAAGCAGACGGGGTACAACTACCAGCCGAGCGTGCACAGCGCGCTTTTCGGCCAGCCACGCTCGTGGTTCGACCCACGGCGCCTGCAGATCGCGGCACGGTTCCAGTTTTGATCGGCTCCAGGCCCTGGGCTCCAGGTCATGGGCTCTGACACGGCATCGCGCAGAAGGGGTCGGCACCGGGCCGGCCCCTTTTCATTGGCCTGCGCTACTGCTGGAAGAGGCGCTCTGTCGCGATGAGCGGGCGGGTCGTGGCGTCGGCATGCTGGCGGGCGCGATCGATACGCGCGGCACGGTCGGGCTCGTTCAGCAGCACGCTCACCTGCGCACGCTTGAACAGCGCCATCGGGTACTCGGGATGTGACGCCGGCACGCGATCGAGCGCATCGCGGGCTGCCGGGAATCGGCGCGCCGCGACGTACAGCAGGCCCAGTTCCAGATCACGGTCGAAGCGGCCCGGGTCCAGTGTGCGCGCTTGCTCGAACGCCTCGATGGCCGCCGAGGTCTGACCCACGCCCATCTCGAGTTCACCGAGTTCACCGAGTTCCGCCCCCGATGGCGTGCGCAGCGCATACACCTTCTGCCGCAGCGCGATCGCCTCCTCCATCCGCCCCTGCCGTTCGCGAAGACTGGCGAGCGCCTCGAGCGCCGGCAGTCGGTCCGGCGTGTCCGCCACGATCCGTTCGAGCAGCGGTACCGCCTGCTCCCACTGCCTGCCGCGCGCGTAGTACAGCGCGAGGTAGGTGCGTACGTCGGGTGACGTCGGTGAGATCTCAGCCGCCCGCCTGAACATCGCGATCGCCTGTCGCTCGTGGCCGAGCGAGGAGTGCGCCGTCGCCAACCGAAGCGCCGCGTCGAGGTTGAAGCGGTCCGCTGCGAGGATCCTCTCGAGCAGCGGGATGGCCTTCGCGTACTCCCCTGCCACGAACAGGCCCGACGCCTTCTCGATCACCTCGAACAGCCCGGTCCTGTCGGCGGGACGCGGCGCGTCCCTCCTCACCTCGGGCGTCGCCGTCGCGCTCACGTAACCGAGACTCGCGAGCGATCGACGCGCATTGTCGTCGAGCGTATCGGCCGCGCGGGCCACCGCCGGTGACGGCACCGGGTAATCGCGCAGCGCCGCTGGTACGCGCGAGCGGACGGCTGGGTCATCGGCAAGGTCGCGCGCCTCGGCCGGGTCGGCGGCGACGTCGTAGATCTCGACGCGTCCAGCGAGGATCGACTTGTGCCGTCCGTCCACCGTCATGACCTGCGGCTGCCAGCCGAATTCGAGGAACGGCTTCATCGCCTCACCCAACACCACCTCGCGATCCAGCGTCCGCAGGCTGCTCGTGGCCTCCACGCCGGCCCAGTCGAGGAGCGTGTGGAAGACGCGCCGCGTGCTGACGGCCGTATCGCTCGTGCCGGGCGTCACGCCGGGACCGAGGATCACCAGCGGCACGTGCATCGTGGACTGGTAGAGCAGGTTCCCATGCTGGAGTTCGCCGTGGTCGCCGAGACCTTCGCCGTGATCGCCGACGACCACCATCGCGATCGGCCCGCGTGCTCGCTGCTCGAAGGCCGCCGCGAGGCGGCCGAGTTGCTCGTCCATGGCCGCGACTTCGCCGAGGTACGGCTTGGCCGCGAAGCGGGTCTTGAACGGCTCGGGCGGCGTGTACGGAGCGTGCGGGTCGAAGTAGTGGACCCAGAGGAAGAGCGGTTGCGGGCCGCCCTGATTCAGCAGCGCGATCGCCGCCTCGGTCGTGTCCCGCGACGGCCGTTCCGCCTGCCCGGCCGGCAGCACATCGTCGTACGTGTCGAAGCCGCGGGCGAGGCCGAACCGTCGGGCCAGCGTGAACGACGAGACGAACGCCGCGGTGCGATAGCCGGCCCGGCGCAGCCCCTCTGCGACGACCGGTTGGTCGGGGGCCAGCGGCCGGGCGTTCTCGTGGACGCCATGGCCGGCCGGGTAGAGGCCGGTCATCATCGACGTGTGCGACGGCAGCGTCTCGGGCACGGTGGCATACGCCTGACGGAAGCGCAATCCACGCGCGGCCAGGGCCGTGAACGCTGGCGTCTGAATGCCAACGGCCTCGGGCCCGATCGAGTCCGCACGGGTGGTGTCGAGCGTGACGAGCAAGATCGACGGACGGGCTCCGGCCGATGCGGTCTTCGAGGGCAGCGCTCGCTCGGCCGTGCCGCAGGCGGCCGCGACCAGTACTGCCGTCAGCACGAGTGGACACACGCGGTTCCGAGTCATCAGTGCTCCAACGGGCCACGGGGCCGGCGCCTGCCGACCCCCTGCCCGTCGCAAAAGCCAGGCCGCCGCCGCGCTAACCAGCCAGTTCGTCGTAGGCCGCGCCGAGGACGCGCTCGATGAGAGGGCCGTGGTCGGGGAATCCCTTCAGTGGATCGGTGATCTTGACGATCGCGTCACGCGGCTTGCCGCTCTTCCGCTCGCCCCGCACGAACTCCAGCAGCGCGATCAGGTAGTCGCGCTGGTAGAGGAGATCGGCGCTGCCGCCTGTGACGTCGTACTTCGGCCCCGCGTGCCCGAAGACGTAGATCGTGTCCTTCCCATGGTCGGCGACGGTCGCTTCGAGTGCCTTGACCCAGTTGGCGATCGACGCGCCAGCCGGCTTGTCGATGTACGGGTGCCGGCGGTTGAACACCAGGTCGCCCATGTGGACGACGTTGGCCTTCTCGAACGTGACCACGCCGTCGCCGCCGGTGTGCGCGGGACCGTAATGCTTCAGCGCCATGAACTCGTCGCCGACGCTCTCGCGCCACGTCTTCTCGAACGTCACATTGGCCACCACCTGTTCGGGCTGCGGCGGCGCGCCCGCCTGTGCGCTCTTCGCGGCACGGTCCGCGGCTTCGAGCTGCAGCCTCGGTTCATTGACCTGCGCGAGGATCTTCTTCGCCACCGGCTTGAACACGACATTGCCCGCGGTGTGATCGCCGTGATGGTGCGTGTTGACGAGAAAGTCGACCGGCCGCGAGCCGGATCGTTCGTTGAGACCCTGGAGGCAGATCGTCGCGGTCGCGGGGAACTGCGAATCGATGACGACGATGCTCTTCTTGTCCAGGTGCCAGCCGATCGTTCCACCCTGGCCGGTGAAGTAGCCCACGGAACCGCGGACCGTGGCAAACGCGGTCTGTGGCCGCGCCTGCGCGGCCTGAGGCGAGGCGGCGACGAACGCCCGCCAGTCGAGGGTAGTGGCCGCAGCGGCCAACGACGACGACGCGAGGAACTGACGGCGGCTCAGAAACATGGTCTTGCAGCTCCTTGGAAAGAGTGCCTTCGCCGACACGAGAACAGACTGGACCATTGTATGCGCGCCGGACGGCGCCCCGGCTCAATCGGTCGTGCCGGGCTCGATCTGCCAGACCCGCTCGCAGTACTCGCGGACCGACCGATCGGACGAGAACTCGCCCATGCGGGCGACGTTGATGATCGAGTGACGCGTCCAGACGTCCTGGGTCCGCCATCGAGCGCTGACCGAATCCTGGCAATCGACGTAGGGCTGGTAGTCCGCCAGCAGCAGGAACGAGTCGGTCCACAGCAGGTTGTCGACGATCGGGCGGAACAGCTCCGTGTCTCCGTGCGACAGCGCGCCCGATCCGATCAGATCGATCGCGCCGCGAAGGGCGGCATTCTGCTCGTAGATGGTCCGCGGCTGGTAACCATGGGCCCACGTGGCCTCCACCTGTTGCGCGGTGAGCCCGAAGAGGAAGAAATGATCCGCGCCCACCTGCTCGCGGATCTCGACGTTCGCGCCGTCCAGCGTGCCGATCGTCAGCGCCCCGTTCAGCGAGAACTTCATGTTCCCCGTGCCGCTCGCCTCCTTGCCCGCCGTGGAGATCTGCTCCGACAGATCGGCGGCCGGGTAGATGGGCTGCGCGTTCTTCACGTTGAAGTCCGGAAAGAACACGACCTTCAAGCGGCCGCGGACGTCCGGGTCCTGGTTGACGAGGTCGGCGACGGAGGTGATCAGCTTGATGATCAGCTTCGCCATCCGATATGCCGGCGCCGCCTTGCCGGCGAACACGAACGTGCGCGGTACGATGTCGAGGCCTGGGTTCTCCTTCAGGCGCCGGTACAGCGTGAGGATGTGCAGGACGTTCAGGTGCTGCCGCTTGTACTCGTGGATCCGTTTCACCTGGATGTCGAACAGCGACGTCGGATCGACCACGACGCCGGTCCGCTTCTCGATCAGCCCGGCCAGACGCCGCTTGTTGGCGAGCTTGGCCTCTCGCCAGAGATCGCGGAAGCCGGGGTCGTCCTGGTGGTCTTCGAGCCGGCGGAGATCCTCCAGGTGACGGATCCAGCGATCGCCGATCCGGCTGGTGATGAGCGAGGCCAGTGCGGGATTGCTGAGCGCGAGAAAGCGGCGGGGGGTGACCCCGTTGGTCACGTTGCAGAACCGCTCCGGGAACATCCCCACCCAGTCGGGCAGGACTTCTCGCATCAGGAGTTCGGTGTGGAGAGCGGCGACGCCGTTGATGGCGTGGCTGCCGACGCACGCGAGGTAGGCCATGCGCACGGCCCGGCCGCCGTGCTCGTCGACGAGCGACATCCTCGCGACGCGCGCCTCGTCGCCCGGATACCGTCGCCGGACCTCGTCCAGCAGGCGCCGGTTGATTTCGAAGATGATTTCGAGGTGCCGCGGGAGCAGGCGACCGAAGAGATCCAGCGGCCACGTCTCGAGCGCCTCGGGCAACAGCGTGTGGTTCGTGTAGCCGGTCGCGCTCACCGTGGCGGCCCACGCGGACTCCCAGCTCAGGCCGTGATCGTCGAGCAGGAGCCGCATGAGTTCGGCCACAGCCACTGCCGGGTGCGTGTCGTTCAGCTGAAGGGTCCAGTGCTGGTGGAACGTCTCGGGCCGGCCGCCGAAGCGCAGGTGCATCCGCATCATGTCCTGCACCGACGCCGAGACGAAGAAATACTGCTGCTGCAGCCGCAGCGCCTTGCCCTGCACCGGCTCGTCGTTCGGGTAGAGGACCTTGCTGATCGTCTCGGACTTCACCTTGTCGTCGACGGCGTGCGCGTAGTGGCCGATGTTGAACTCGGCGAAGTCGAACGACTCGATCGCTTCCGCACGCCACAGGCGCAGCGTGTTGCAGTGGCCGACGCGGTAGCCGAGGACGGGCGTGTCGTGCGGCACGGCCCGCACGATCTCTCCGGGGATCCATCGCACGCGGAACCGGCCTTCCGCGTCCAGATAGCCCTCCGTTGTTCCGCCGAACTTCACCTCCAGCGTCAGTTCGGGTCGTGCGATCTCCCACGGGTTGCCCCAGCGGAGCCACTTGTCCGCCACCTCCACCTGCCATCCATCGCGGATTTCCTGGTCGAAGATGCCGAACTCGTAGCGGATACCGTAGCCGATGGCGGGGACTTCGAGCGTGGCGAGCGAGTCCATGTAGCACGCCGCGAGGCGCCCGAGTCCGCCGTTGCCAAGCCCCGGCTCCTCCTCCTGGTCCAGGACTGCGTCGAGGTCGACGCCGATGCCGGCCATGGCCTCACGCATCGCATCGTAGATGCCGAGATTCACCAGGTTCGCGCCGAGTTGGGGCCCCATGAGGAATTCCGCGGAGAGATAGGCCACGCCTCGGACTCGCGACTCACGGACCAGTTCGTCGACCGTGTCGACGCCGCGCCGGAACAGTCGGTCGCGCACAGCGTAGGCAGCCGCCAGGTACAGGTCGTTCAGTGACGCCGTGCGTGGATGGCGTCCCTGCAGGTAGAAGAGGTGCTCGATGACGGCTCGCCTCAGGCTCTCGACGCTCGAGCACGTGCGGACGTCTTCCTGGTTCGACATCGGTTGTCCCCCTCTTGTCCAACTATGCGCGTTGGTGCCGCAGGAGGCCGGAGACGTAGACCTGGCGGACAGCCGAGCGGCCAGCCCGGTGCAGGATGCGCGATAGCAGATCGTCGGTCGACTCGGTCGTCGGGGCGCCAGCGGGCACGATGTGCCGCGCGTCGAGCACGATGAAATCCGCCGCCTTCCCTTTCTCCAGGCTCCCGACATCGTCGAATCCGAGGGCCTTCGCGCCGCCAACCGTGGCCGTGCGCAGAAGTTCTGCCGGGCTGGGTGCGTGGCCATCGAGGAGGTGGACGGTCCATGACATGCGTGCGACCCGGAAGACCGAGAGGTCCGGACCGGCACCGACGTCCGACCCGAGACCGACGCGCGCCACCTGTGCGCGCTGCCAGTTCATGACGCCGCTGCCGAGGAACACGTTCGAGGTCGGACAGTGGGCGATCGCGCATGGCGCGAGGTGCTGCCACTCGCGGGCGGTCAGCCAGATGGCGTGCGCGAAGAGGCTGCGCGGCGTGACGAGCCCCGCGTTCTCGTACACCTCGAGGTACTCCTCCCCGAACCGCTCGCGCACCGCCTGGCACTCGGGCTGCTGCTCGGAAAGGTGGGTCTGAATCGGCAACTGCTTCTCGCGCGCCAGCGTGCCGCACCCCTCGAGGAGTTCCCGGGTGCAGGACAGCGCAAAGCGCGGCGTAACCGCAAACCGGAGCCTGGGACGATCGAGCTGCGCGAGTGCGTACGCCTCGTCGAGCACGCGCTTTGTCGTCACGCTCCGGTACGCGCCTTCGTCCATGAGCGGCGGGCCGATCCACGCGTGGATGCCCACCTCCTCTGCGGCATCGAAGCAGGCCTCCACCGAGTCGGGCCACGCCGACGTGTAGAGCGCGGCGGTCGTCGTGCCCTGCACGAGCATCTCGTGCATGAAGTTCCGGGACAGGATACGCGCGCGCTCGCCGCGGAACCGGCGCTCGAGGGGGAACGTCCACTTGCGCAGCCACTCGAGCAGGCTCTCGGGGTGGACGCCGCAGACAGGGAGCTGCGGAACGTGCGCGTGCGTGTCGACGAGGCCGGGAAAGACGATGTGCGGCCGGAGATCGGTGCAGTGGCGTGGTGCCGCCTTGCTGGGCCGCTTCCACGGTCCGGCGTGCAGGATCAAGCCGTCCTGCACATCGAGACGGCCGTCGTTCCAGTCCGCCCAGCCCGACTCGCCGACCGGCGTCAGGATGTGAGCCCGGTAGGTGGTCACAGGAGCCTGCGGTTGGCGGCTGGCCGCGGGCGTTTGGCGTTGCGACTGTGGGGTCATGCGGTTTCGTTCCAGAAGGCGCGCAGGAGATTGCACGCGACGCGGCGGCGGTACGCCGCGGTCGATCGGATGTCGTCGATTGGATGGATCTCGGTCAGCAGCGCGGCTGTCGCCTCGTCGAGCGATCCCCCGGAGGCGAGAATGTCCTCAGTCTGCGGTACGCGGACGACGGTTGGCGCAACGCTGCCGAAGGCGATGCGCGGCTTCGGCGCACGCACGGCGGCGATGACGACCTTGGAGATCGCCTGCGCGGCGCGCGTCCCGACCTTTCGGAAGTACTGCCGCCCGGCGACGGGCGCGACTTCGACCGCTGCGATGAGTTCGTCCGGGCGCCTCACGCTCGCGCGATATCCGGTGTAGAACTCGTGGAACGGCACGCGTCGGACGCCGGACGCGCTCCGCAGCACGAGCACGGCATCGACCGCGGCGAGCACGGGCAGGGTGTCGCCGGCGGGTGAGGCGTTGGCGATGTTGCCGCCGATCGTGCCCCGGTTCTGGATCTGCACGGCGCCGACTTCGCGAGCGGCTGCGACGAGCGACGGGAGCCGTCGGCGCACGAGCGGCGAGCGGATGAGATCGCTGAAGGTCGTGAGCGCGCCGATCGAGAGCACCGTGCCGTTGACGGTGATCCCACGAAGCGCGTCGAGTCCCCACAGGTTCAGGAAACGGGTGCCGGGTCGCGTCCCGGCATTGAGGAGGACGTAGACGTCGGTGCACCCCGCGAGCGGCACGATCGGCTGACCGTCACGCATCACCTCGAGCGCGTGTTTCAGCGACCGCGGCTCGACGAGCTCGAGCGAAGAGATGGCGGGATGCATCGCTACGCCTTCCCCTTCGACTCGCTCCGGGCAGGCCGCCTGGCCGCCTTTCCGCCCTTCTTCCGTCCCGCCTCGATCGCCCTGTAGATGCCGGTGTATCCGGTGCACCGGCAGATGTTGCCCGCGAGTCCGATACGGACGTCCTCGAGCGAGGCGTTCGGCGGCAGCGCCGCCGCCGCCATGATCATGCCCGGCGTGCAGATGCCGCACTGCGTGCCGCCCTCGACGACGAATGCGTCCTGGAGGGGATGCCGTCCGTCGAGCCCCTCGATGGTCAGTACCGTCCGGCCGCGCACCTGGCCGAACGGCACGAGGCACGCGTTGACCGCGACGCCGTCGAGCAGGACCGTGCAGGCGCCGCACTCGCCCTCGCCGCAGCCCTCCTTCGTGCCCGTGAGGCCGCAGTCCTCCCGCAACACATCGAGCAGCCGCCTCATCGGGTGCGCCCGCACGTCGAGGTGTCTTCCGTTCAGCACGAATCGCACGATATCCTCCCGGACAACCCTTCCCTGGCGCCGCGCCTCAGTGCCCACGCTTTGCACGGGCGAGACGCCCGTGCCACTCAGTGTCCGCCCGGTCGGTCGCGCTTGCGTCCATGATCCGTTCCGGTGTCAACGGCAGCGAGCGCACGTCGAATCCCAGATGTCGCACGGCGTTCGCAATCGCCGGTGGAGCCCCGTCGAAGGGTAGTTCGCCAACCCCCTTCGCGCCGAACGGGCCGTGCCGATACGGGTTCTCGACGATCACCACGTCGATTCGCGGCGTATCGATCGTCGTCGGCACCATGTAGTTGGTCAGTTGCGCGTTCGCCATTCGCCCGTCGCGCATCACGACCTCTTCGAGGAGCGCGTAGCCCATGCCTTGCGCGCTGCCGCCCTCGATCTGCCCCGCGAGCAACGTGGGGTTCAGTGCCCGGCCGATCTCCTGGACCGCCGTGAAGTGCACCGGGCGGATCTCGTAGGTCACCGGATCGAACTCGACTTCGGCGACGTCGCACGCCCACGCATACGTGCCGTACGCGTCGCCGCGATACGTCTCTTCGTCGAAGGCGGCCGCGGATGGCGCCTCGTATTGCCTCGTCACGACGAGCGGACCATGGCGGCGGAGATACTCGAGCGGCGTCAGGTGTCCGAGTTTCTCCTTCATCTCCTCGGCGCAGCGCTGCAGCAGTCCGCCGACGACCATCGATGTCCGCGACGCGACGGTCGGTCCGCTGTCCGGCACGTGCGCCGTGTCGGCACGAGCCACCTCCACCGCGTCGTACGGCAGCCCCAGCGTATCGGCGACGATCTGCGCGTGCACCGTGCGCGCACCCTGCCCGATCTCCGCGCTCGCGACCAGCACTCGCGCACCCCGCTCGGTCAGCTCGAGGGAGGCCTTCGACGCGAGCCGCACTTCGCCTGCTCCGGTGAACCCGGCACCGTGGAAGAACAGCGCAAGGCCGAGTCCGCGGTTCGTCCCACCTAACTCGCGCCGCCGCCGCTTGAAGTCGGTCCGCTTCACCGCTTCGCGCAGCACCGCCAGCGCGCTCGTGTCCTTGCCCAGCACCTGGCCGGTCGCCGTCGTGTCGCCCGCCCGCAAGGCGTTCACTTCGCGCAGTTTCACCGGATCGAGACCAAGCGTCTCGGCGATGCGCTCCATCTGCACTTCGGCGGCGAACTGTGTCTGCGGCGCCCCGAAGCCACGGAATGCCCCGTTCGGCGGCGTGTTCGTCATGACGATGCGCCCGTTCACGCGGACATTGTCACAGCGATACGGGCCCGACGCGTGGATGACGCCGCGCGACAACACCACCGGGCTGAGCGTCACGTACGCGCCGGCGTCGAGGACGACATCCACGTCGATGGCGGTGAGGCGTCCGTCCTTCATGACGCCGCTCTTGTAGCGGACGATGGCCGGGTGGCGCTTGGTGGTCGCGACCATGTCCTCTGCACGGTCGTACACGATCTTCACCGGCCTGCCGGACTTCAGCGCCAGCAGGCAGGCGTGAGCGGCGATGATCGACGGATATTCTTCCTTGCCGCCAAAGCCTCCGCCGGTCTCGGCCTGCACGACGCGCAGTTTCTCGGCTGGCAGCGCGAGGACGACGTGGAGCGCCTTCTGCACGTAGTAGGGGCACTGCAACGAGCCGTAGAGCGTCACCCCGCCGTTCTCCGGCACGGCAATCACCCCGTTCGGCTCGATGTAGGCGTGCTCCTGGTGCCCGACGCGGTACTCGCCCTCGACGATGACGTCCGCCCGCGCGAAGCCGGCGTCGATGTCGCCCTTGTTGATCGCGATCGCCTTGAAGGTCGTCGGCGACAGGAGGGGATCGAGCACCGGATCAGCGGGCTCGTATTCGATGGCCACCTCGGCAGCCTGGAGGATCTCGCGGTCCGCGTGCGCCAGCAGGACGATCGGTTCGGCAAAGTGCCGCACGTCGCGTTCGACCAGACACGGCTGATCCTCGACGATCAGCGCGACGAGATTCCGCCCCGGGATATCCCGGTGATCGACGATCGTGAAGCCGGCGTGGTCGAAGTTGTGGCAAACCGACGCCACACGCCCGCACGGGATGGTGGACCGCACGGTACGGCCGTAGATCATCCCCGGGAAGTTCAGGTCGTCGACGTATTTCGCGGCGCCGGTCACCTTGTCGAGACCATCGCGGCGCGGGACACTGCGGCCGACCACGTGCATGACGCTCCGGGAGTGATTTCCCACTCGCTGCCTCCGCCGCCCTACATCGACATCGGTTCCCGCCGCACGAACCGCCCTCGGCCCGCGCGGCCGACGAACTGTCCGCGCTCCACGATCACCTCGCCGCGCGACAGCACCATCTCGATCGCGCCCCGCGTCAGCCGGCCTTCGTACGGGTTGTAGTCCACGCGCATATGGTGCGTCGAGGCGGAGATGGCCGTCGTTCCGGCCGGGTCGAACAGGACGATATCCGCGTCGGCGTCCGGGGCGAGCGCACCCTTTCGCGGAGAGAGACCGAACAACCTGGCGGGTGCGGTCGCCGTGACGTCCACGAACCGCTCGACCGAAAGACGTCCCGCTGCCACGCCGCCATCATAAATCAGGTTCAGGCGAGGTTCGATGCCCGGCGCGCCGTTCGGGATCTTCGAGAAGTCGTGGCGGCCGCCGGCCTTGTCGCTCAGCCGGAAGGGGCAGTGGTCCGTGGCGACCACCTGAAGGTCGCCGACCGCAAGGCCGCGCCACAGCGACGCCTGCATGGCGGCCGGTCGCAGCGGTGGACTCATGACGTACTTCGCCCCATCGAAGCCCCGGGCATCGTACGCGTCCTCCGACAGGACGAGATACTGTGGGCACGTTTCCGCGTACACCGGCCGTCCGCGGCGGCGCGCCGCGGCAACTTCCTCGAGCGCGCCCGACGTCGAGAGGTGCACGATGTAGACGGGTGCGGCTGCCGCTTCGGCCAGCGCGATGGCGCGGTGCACGGCCTCGGCCTCGAGAATGGGCGGCCGCGTGCTCGCGTGGAAGCGCGGGCCGGTGTGGCCCGCCGCGAGCGCCTCGCGCACCAGCACGTCGATGACTGCCCCGTTTTCCGCGTGCACGCACACCAGGCCGCCGAGTGCCGCCGTGCTCCGCAGCACCCGGAAGATCTGCCCATCGTCCAGCATCAGGCGGCCCGGGTAGGCCATGAACAGCTTGAACGACGGGACGCCATCGGCGACGATCCCGCCCATCTCCGCTTCCACCTCGGGCCGGAGATCCGAGATGCACATGTGGAAGCCGAAATCGACGACCGCGCGCCCTGTGGCGCGCGCCATCCATGTGTCCAGCGCCTCGCGCAGCGATCCACCCTTCTCCTGCGTCGCGTAGTCGATGATGGTCGTCGTCCCGCCGCAGGCGGCCGCGATCGTCCCGCTCTCGAAATCGTCGGCCGTGCGGATGGCGCCGAGCGGCAAATCGAGGTGCGTGTGAACGTCGACGGCGCCGGGCAGCACCAGCCGGCCCGAGGCCTCGATGACGCGGTCGGCGGGCCCGCGCAACCCGGGGCCGATCTCGCGGATGGCCTCATCGACCACCAGCAGATCGGCCTCCTGGCGTCCGTCGGCATTCACGATGGTCCCGTCGCGGATCAGGGTACGCATGGCCGCTGCGATTATACGGCCGTGGGGCGTGCGGAGGGGGCTGGAGTTATACTCGTGACGCAGATGAATACCGTTGAGTTCGTCCTGAATGGGAAGCCAGTGCGGGTCGAGACGCGCGACGGCGAGTCGTTGCTCGAGACCCTGCGTGAGAGATGCGGGATCCGGACGCTGAAGGATGGATGCTCGCCGCAGGGCCAGTGCGGATGCTGCCTCGCGCTCGTCGACGGGAACGCGAAGGTGACCTGCGCGATGACCGCCGCCTCGGCGCACGGCCACGAGGTGCTGACGCTCGAAGGCCTGTCGCCGGACGACCGTGACCTGTTCTCGCGGGCGTTCGTGGCGGCGGCCGGCATCCAGTGCGGGTTCTGCATCCCTGGCATTGCGATGAGGGCCAAGTACCTGTTGGATCGCCACACGAATCCGACTCGCGCCGAAATTGCCCGCGCGATCGACGTTCACCTCTGTCGTTGCACCGGGTACAAGAAGATCGTGGACGCCATCGAGTTGATGGCACGCGGTCGCAGAGGCGAGTCGATCCCGGAGATCGTCGTGGACGGAGGCGTGGGCGCCCGGTTGGCCCGCTACGACGCCGTACGGTCGGCGCTCGGCGACCGTCCCTACGTCGACGATCTCGTGCTGTCCGGCATGTTGCACGGCGCCGTGACGCTGTCGCGCCACGCGCGAGCGAAGGTCGTGCGAATCGACACGAGGCGCGCGAAGGCACACGCGGGCGTTGTCGCGGTCGTGACGGCCGCGGACGTGCCGGGTGAGCGGTGGTACGGTCTGATCGAGCGCGACTGGCCGGGCCTGGTCGCGGAGGGCGAAGAGGTCAGATGCGTCGGCGACGTGCTCGCGGCGGTGGCGGCGACGGACCGTCACACGGCCCGCGAGGCCGCCGCGCTCGTGGACATCGAGTACGAGGTCCTGCCAGCCGTGCTCGACCCCGAGGCGTCCATTCGTCCCGGCGCGCCGCAGGTGAATCCGAAGCACGAGAACCTCCTGTCCCGATCACGGATCCGGCGCGGGGACGCCGACGGGGCGCTGGCCGCGAGTGCCTTCGTCGTGCACGGCACGTGGCAGACGCAGCGCATCGAGCACCTCTATCTCGAGCCCGAGAGCGCGCTGGCCGTGCCGCTTCCCGACGGCGGATTCCATCTCTACACCCAGGGCCAGGGGATCTTCGACGACCGTCGTCAGGTGGCCGCGTTCCTCGGCGTCCCCGAAGAAGCGCTGTTCGTCGAACTCGTGCCCAACGGTGGCGCCTTCGGCGGCAAGGAGGACATGTCGGTCCAGGCCCAGACGACCCTCCTCGCGAAGGTGGCCGGGCGCCCGGTGAAGCTGACACTGAGCCGCGAGGAATCGATCCGTCTGCATCCGAAGCGTCACCCGGTCCGCATGGAATACGTGGTGGGCTGCGACGGGGACGGGCGGCTGACGGCGGTGAAGGCTCGGATGATTGGCGACTCGGGGGCGTACGCGTCGGTTGGAGCCAAGGTGCTCGAGCGCGCGGCGGGACACGGCGCGGGGCCGTATCGCGTCCCGAACATCGACATCGAGTCGATTGCGGCCTACACCAACAACCCTCCGTGCGGCGCGATGCGCGGCTTCGGGGCGAACCAGGCGCACTTCGCCATGGAAGGGTGCATGGATCTGCTGGCGCAGAAGGCCGGCCTCGACGCCTGGGAGATCCGCTGGCGGAATGCGCTCGATGTGGGCGACGTCTTCTCGACGGGGCAGATCCTCGAGAAGTCGGTCGGCATCAGGAAGACCCTGCAAGCCGTGAAACCGCACTACGACGCGGCGAAGGCCGCGGGGCGGGCGGTTGGCATCGCGTGCGGCTTGAAGAACAGCGGCATCGGCAACGGCGCCAAGGAGTGGGGCAAGGCGCGGCTCGTCGTGGAGCCCGACCTCACCGTCTCGGTCTACAACGGCTACACGGAGATGGGGCAGGGCCTGCTCACGGTGCTGGTCCAGTTCGCCGTGGAAGTGACCGGGCTGCCCGCGTCATGCTTCCGTCCGAAAGTGGACTCGACGTTCCAACTCGCCTGCGGTCAGACGACCGGATCGCGGGCGACGTTGTTCGGCGGACGGGCGGTGACGAGCGCGGCAGAAAAGCTGCGCGCGGACCTCGATGCAGGGCACCGGCTGGTCGATCTGGCCGGACGAGTCTATGCGGCGGACGTGCTGGTGGACGACACGACCGAACTCGGCGCGCCGGTCGAGAAGGTGAAGACGCACACCGCGTTTGGGTACGCGACGCAGCTCTGCATCCTCGACGGGCAGGGACGCGTGGCACGTATCGTCGCGGCCCACGACGTCGGCCGGGCGGTGAATCCGGCGCTCTGCGAGGGTCAAATCGAGGGTGCGATCCACATGGGCCTCGGGTACGCGCTGACCGAGGAACTGGTGTGCGAGGACGGCATGCCGGTGACGTTCGCGCTGCGAGAGATTGGCGCGCTGCGCGCGCGGGACATGCCGGAGATCGACGTGTTGATCGTCGAGGACCCGGAGCCGGAGGGGCCGTTTGGCGCGAAGGGCGTCGGCGAGATCGGACTGGTGCCGACGGCCGCCGCCGTGGCTGGCGCGCTCGAGGCCTTCGATGGGATCCGCCGCTACACGCTGCCGATGAAGGACTCTCCCGCCGCGCGGGCGATGAGTGTCGGGCGTCGGCGATGAGGGGATCGTTCGTCAACGCGCACACCCATCTCTACAGCGGCCTGGCGCCGTTCGGGATGCCGGCGCCGGCGGAGATTCCCCGCACGTTCGCGCAAATACTCGAGCAGATTTGGTGGCGTCTCGACCGCGCGTTGGACGAGGCGTCGCTCCGGGCGGCGGCGCGGTTCTACGTCGCGCACGCGGCGCGCGCTGGCACGTCGATCCTCGTCGATCACCACGAGTCGCCGGGCTTCATCGACGGCTCGCTCGACGTGCTCGCGGAGGCGTGCACGGAGTTCGGCGCGCGTGCGGTGCTCAGCTACGGCGCGACGGAACGGAACGGCGGCCGCGACGAAGCGCGCCGCGGTCTGGCTGAATGCCGGCGTTTCATCCTGGCAAACCGCCGGCCTGGCGTGGCTGGTGTCGTCGGTCTCCACGCGTCGTTCACGGTATCGGACGAGACGATTCGGGAGGCGGGCCGGTTGTGTCGCGAGCTTGGGACCGTGCTGCACGTCCATGTCGCCGAGGATTCCGCTGACGTGGAGGACGCCCGACAACGAGGATACGCTGGCCCTCTGGAACGGCTGTTCGCCCTCGATGCGCTGCCGGCCGGTTCGATCCTCGCGCACGGGGTGTACCTGACGGCCGCCCAGGTCGGCGCGGCGTCGGACGCCGGATGCTGGTTCGTGCAGAACCCGCGATCGAACCGGAACAACCGCGTCGGCTATCCGGCCGCGATCCGGTCGGCGTCGAGGGTGGCACTCGGTACCGACGGCTTCCCGTCGGACATGCGGGAGGAAGCGGCCGCGCTGACCGAGACCGCGGTGGACCACGGCGAACAGTTGGGCGCCTTCGAAGGGCGGCTCGACGCCGGCTGGCGCCTGGCATCCGACCGATTACCGGAGGCGGAGATCGCGAGCGCTCGTCAGGGAGCGCCGCCCATCGACGACTCCACGCTCGCCGGAATCGAGGCCGAGGCGCGCGCGCAAGCGGCCCGCTTGTGGGCCAGATGGTGAGGTTCTCGAGCGGCACGGGCGGAGTGGCACGGGCGTCCCGCCCGTGGGGCTTGGCGGAGTGGCACGGGCGTCTCGCCCGTGGGGCTTGGCGGAGTGGCACGGGCGTCTCGCCCGTGTTGGCCGCAGGATCTGCGTACCCCGCATCGCCCCACTGAGTGCAATTCTGCACCCGGTGTCACCAAGTACTCAGGTTCCGGCGCGTTTTCGCCGGCATCGCCCGTGCTTGATGCCTCCGCGTGGATCGTTTCTACCGGCGCAATCTCCCCCATTGGCGTGAGGAGCACGGCACACCTGCCTACTTCGTGACATGGCGCCTCGCCCGCGGCCAGGCCGCATTGACCGACGGAGAGCGAGATGTGGTGGCCGATGCGTTGCGGCATTTCGACGGCCGTCGATATCAACTCATCGGCTTCGTCGTCATGGATGACCACGTGCACGTTGTGGTTGTTCCGAGGGCAGGCGAGCGCCTCGAACGTCTGCTGCACAGTTGGAAGTCGTTCACGTCGCACCGATTCTGCCGCCATGGAGAGCGACGGCCGCCGATGTGGCAGGACGAGTACTTCGATCGCCTCCTGCGCACCGACGGAGAGCTGGACGAAAAGCTCGAGTACATCACAGGAAATCCATGGAAGCGATGGTCGAATCTGAAGGCGTACCGGTGGGTGTGGCCGCCGGCGGTGGCACGGTAGGCGGAGCGGCGTGCACGGGCGGGACGCCCGTGCCACCCAAGATCTCGTGCACGGGCGGCACGCCCGTGCCACTCAGGATCTCGGTCACGGGCGGGACGCCCGTGCCACCCACCATCGGGGCATGTGTCACTTCTGTGGACATGGTGAGCCTTCGCCAGTACGATGACCGATGGCGCAGGGACGGGACGCCCGTGCCACGCGGGGCTGCCACGTACTCAGTCAACTGGCGGACATATCATGAAGCGACTTGGGATTGAGAAGGACATCATCGATCGGTCGGTCTACGACCATTCCGTCTCGCGGTTCCGTGACGCCCGCATTCTTCTGCCGACGATCACCCAACTGGCCGACCCGACGCGGATTCCGTCGTCCATCCAGGAGGCGCTCGCAAGCATCGATCCGGATGCACCGCACCCGCTCAACCTGTTTCGCGTGCACTGGTACAACGGGGGTGACCGCCGGCACGGCGTGCCGACACCGGACCATCTCGTCCTGCCCGAGTCGCTGACCGGCGTTCGCGCGCCAATCATCGTGGCGCTCGGCAATCGCTTCCCGATGATCCGCGCCCACAAGGTGCTCGCGGCGTACGGCTGCCTCGCGCCACGGGTCATCACCGGCCAGTTCGATCCAACCGTCCACAAGGCGATCTGGCCGTCCACCGGGAACTACTGCCGCGGCGGCGTCGCCATCTCACGGATCATGGGCTGTCACGGGGTCGCCATTCTGCCGGAAGGCATGAGCGAGGAACGGTTCCGCTGGCTGGAGGCGTGGATCAGCGCCCCGTCCGACATCATCCGGACGCCCGGTTCGGAGAGCAACGTCAAGGAGATCTACGACGCGTGCGCCGCGCTCGAACGCGACCCGCACAACATCATCTTCAACCAGTTCTGCGAGTTCGGAAACTACCTGGCACACTACACGTGCACCGGCCGCGCCCTCGAGCGGATTGTCGACGCGCACGATCCGGCTGGTCATCAGCGCGTGGCGGCGTACGTGTCGGCCACGGGTTCGGCTGGAACGCTCGGTGCCGGCGATTACCTGAAGGACCGGTTCGGCGCGCGTATTGTCGCCGTCGAGGCGGCGGAGTGCCCGACGCTCCTCTACAACGGATTTGGCGAGCACAACATCCAGGGCATCGGCGACAAGCACGTGCCGTTCATCCACAACGTGATGAACACCGACGTGGCGGTTGCGGTGTCGGACGCCGCGACGGACGGTCTCGGCGTGCTGTTCAGCTCGCCCGCCGGCCGCGAGTATCTCGTCAATCGCCGCGAGGTGCCGCAGACCGTCGTGGACGCGCTGGTGTCGCTCGGCCTGTCCAGCATCTGCAACGTGCTCGCGGCCATCAAGACGGCGAAATACTACGACCTCGGCCCCGACGAGATGGTGCTGACCGTGGCCACCGACGGCGCCGAGATGTACGGCAGCGAACGTGACAAGGCGCTCACGCGGCGGTTCGGCGGCAGATTCGATCAGGTGAACGCCGGGGAAGTCTTCGCGCAGCACCTTCTCGGCGCGGCGACGGATCACCTGCTGGAACTGTCCACGGTCGATCGCACGCGCATCTTCAACCTCGGCTATTACACGTGGGTCGAGCAGCAGGGTGTTACCGTGCACGAATTCAACGCGCGTCGCCAACAGACGTTCTGGAAGGATCTACGCCACATCCTGCCGGCCTGGGATGCGATGATCGATGAGTTCAACGCGCGGACCGGCGTGGTGGTCTGAGTTCCCGTCCAAGACTGAACCATGGATCCGACCTGTCTCACTGAACCGACGTTCACCTGCGCAGGCTGCGGCGCGATGATGCCGGCGGCGGATGGCGGTCACGCGCCCTTCGCGTGTTCCGCGGCACGGCCCGGGGACGACATCGACCACGTCGTCCGGCGGCACTTCGATCCCGCCGGGCGCTCTTTTCCGCCGTCGGAGGAAGCCAACCCCTTCGTCCGCTATCGGGCCCTCTCCTCGGCGCACCAACTCGCGCTCGCACGGGGTCTGACCGACGAGCAGTTCGTCGGCATCGTGCGTGAACTCGACGCGTCGGTGGCGACGGTCGACGGCGCGGGATTCCGGGCCACGCCGTTCGCTCCCGCGCCCGCCCTCAGTCGACAGCTCGGTTGCGCGGACGATGGGATGGTCTGGGTGAAGGACGAGACCGCGAACGTGTCGGGCTCGCACAAGGCGCGACACCTGATGGGTGTGATGCTCTACCTGCAGGTGTTGCAGCGTGTCACGGGCACGACGGACCGCTCGACGCTCGCCATCGCCAGTTGCGGCAACGCGGCGCTGGCGGCCGGCGTCGTGGCGCGCGCGGCCGGCTGGCCGCTCGAGGTCTTCGTCCCGCCGTCGGCTGACGCCGCGGTCGTCGCGCGACTCATCGCGCTCGAGGCGCAGATCCACCTCGCCCATCGCCGAGACGGCGTTGCAGGCGATCCCTGCTATCTTTCGTTCCGGGAATCGCTGTCGGCGGGCGCCCTGCCGTTCTGCTGCCAGGGGAGCGACAACGGCCTGACCATCGAGGGCGGTGAAACGGTGGCGTGGGAGATGATCTCCAGCCTGCAGCAGTCGCCCGACATCAACTGGCAGTCGCAGCGGCGTCCGATCGACGCGGTCTTCGTCCAGGTCGGCGGCGGGGCTCTCGCCAGTTCCCTCGTCCAGGGATTCGTGGACGCCTATCGCCTGGGCGCGGTGACGTGGCTGCCGCGGTTCTATACGGTCCAGACGAGCGGCGGGTATCCGCTGAAGCGGGCGTACGACGGGGTGGCGGAGCGGATTCTCGAGCGCGTGCCGCTGGTCGTCGAGCAGGGCTTCAGCCCGGCCGCCGATCGTGAACGCGCGGACCTGATGGCCGCCCACCCGTCGATTATCGACGAGGAGTTGCAGCACGCGCGCACCCACCGGTCGGCATTCATGCGGCCGTGGGAGAAGGAGCCGCACAGCATCGCCCACGGCATCCTGGACGATGAAACCTACGACTGGGCCGCGGTGGTCGAAGGGATGTTGCGGTCGGGCGGGTGGCCGCTCGTCGTCGGGGAGGACCGGCTGCTCGAAGCGAACATCGCCGCCCATCAGGGAACGGGCATCGACGTGGACCATACCGGCTCTGCCGGCCTTGCCGGCCTGATGAAAGCGATTGGCATCGACACGCGCCTGGCCGGCGAACGGGTTGCCGTGATCTTCTCGGGTCGCACCCGGTCGTAGCCTTCATCGTTGCCGCCCCAACGGACTTCGAATGTTCGTTCTCCGTGGGTTCGCGTGCCTCGCGTCGATCTCCTGTCCCGCCGCCGCATGCCCATCGCGGCCTTCATCAGGCTCGCCACGCAATCGAACGAGTACTGTGCCCAGATGATCCGGGACTGCAACCCTCGCGCCGCGGACTTCTGGAGTCCGCCGGGGAACGGCAGGAGAGCGGTGCAGCGCGGGCGGCGGTGACGGCGCGATCCAATACACGTCCGTCTCAGTCTCGTAATCATCGAGAAATATTCCGCGCAACACCCCTTGAAAAGAGCGCTCCCAGACCTACGTTCGATACCAGTCCGCCCGAGATCGTCGAGGCGTAGCCCTGCGACAGGTCGGAGCCGAACCTGACCGCCCGCCGTTGGCCGTGTTCTTCGGGCTGTATCTCCCTGGTTGCGCCGGATCCACGAGGCCGTATGTCGTCACACATCTCAGGGGCGCGAGCTCGCGCACCTCCTGGTAGCTCAGCAACTGCCCGTAGACGGGTTGCGCCCCAACGGACCCCAATCCTGTGGCAAGTCTGCGTCCTCCCCAAGAAGTCGGTTCGGGCTGGGCAGGGGACGCAGCGACTCGTCGGACTGAATTACAGGAGGAAGCGCGATGCGACGGACTCACCTCGTCATCAAGCCGTCTCTGATCATCGCGATCTGTCTGGGTACGATCGGCCCACTCTGGTCGGCCGGGTGTTGCACGCCCCTGAAGCTGTCGAGCGTGGCAGTGGCTCCATGCCCGCAGCAGCGCGACTGGTGGTGCTGGGCAGCAACAACCGAGCAGATTTCTGCCCTGTACGGGCACCGCGTGGACCAGTGCTCATCAGCCGGCTTCGTGCACGGAACGCCGCCGGACTGCTGCACCGGCTGCACTGGGAACTGCCCATGTTGGGGATCGGGATGGGGAGCCTCAATCGCCGACATGAGCAACAACTGGAAGCACTGGAACTTCACGTTCACCTATGTCTCGAGCAGCCTGGCGTGGGATGAACTGAGGAGGACGCTGTCAACTCAGCCGTTCTGCCGCCGCAGCCCGGTACAGGCAATCTGGTGGTGGACCGGCGGCGGCGGGCATGTGGTCACCTTGTACGGCTACGTCGAGGTCGGTGGCCAGAAATACGTGTCCTACCTGAACCCGTGGCCGCCGAGCTGCAGCACCAACAACAAGCAATGCTCCTCCGTGTCGCCTGCGGGAGACGATGTGGTATCGACGTTCGATGCATTCGTGAGCGATGGCAGTCATAGCTGGGGAGACAGCTTCTACGCGTTCAAGCACAAGGGCTCGTAGCCCGCGGTAAAGCGTCTTCAGGCCGGGGGGTGTTATGAAGACGATGATGGTGTCGTCTGGAAGCGTGCTCATTGTCGTGGTTGTCTTGCTTGCCGTAACGGCAGCTCAGGAACGGGCGCTCGTCGCCGAAGCAAGAACCGGCGTCTTCGCGCAAGCAGCACTGGCCCAGTACGTTCGGGACATTGTCACCCAGGAGAATTACGCCCGGTTCGGCTTCAAGAGCCTCGCGGATGCTCGCAGCGCGCGTGTCGGTACGCCGCTGCACGTCTTCGAGATCGACCTCAGGAGTCTCAAGGCGTACCGGTCTGGTGCCGGAGTGAAATCGATGCTCCGTGATGCCGAGGTGCTCTGGTTCCCGGTGACCGTTGCAGGCGCGGTCATCACGAAGGTCGAGATTGTGGGGAAGGACAATAGACTGATTGCTGGCGAGTTCGGAGGCATGAGAAGCGCCCAGGCAACGGCTGCAGCGAATAGCGACTTCGCCGTTCGGCTCGAGGAGCGAGGCATCGCTCGGGCTGCAGGTTTTGCCCCGGCGCTCGTTCGAGTGCCGGCGCTTGGTGTCACCCTGCTCTATGCCGAAACATCGGGCGGCGAGTTCCTGCTGCCGGCGGAGACCAACCCCGAGCGCTTTGGCTTAAACACGGGGAAGGTGTATGCGGCCGCCGAGGTGCTGAGCGCGCTGGCAACCGCAGCTCAGCAGGTCGACGAGAAGAAGATCAAGTAGGCCCCTGACGTCCGACCGACACTCGTTGGACGTTGGCGCCCAGGTATTTGGATGGGCTGAACACTCAGATTCACACCGAACGACAGACGCCTGCCACCCGGCACGCTCGCGGACGAGGAGACGCATCTCGCGTGCCTGGGGCACTGCGGCAGAACATCGTCAGCACCAGTCCGTTGCGCCGCCCGGTGGCCGTACACTCCACCCGGTCGTAACCTTCATCCGCGAGCCCGTCAGATCCTCCCGACAGGAGGACTGCCATGCTGCTGCGATCGGGTTACGTTGTCGGCGCCCTGCTTGTACTGACCCTCACGTCGATCTACCTCGTGGCGAAGGTCCGGCCAATGAGCGCGTCCTGGGCGTGGCGCTTCACGTGGCTGGCCGCCGTGTCGGTCATCGCCTTCGTTGTGTGCGTGCTCCTGCACAATCTCGTCAGCGGTCTGCTCCGGGCCGAGGAGCCGGTGTTCTTCATCCTCGCGGTGATCGTCTCGCCGCTGACGTTTCTCATCGGCGTGATCGGCGCGATCGTGGCGTCGATCGTCACCCGAGGCCACGCGTCGTGCTGAACTCCCTCACAAGCGGGACGCCCGTGCCACACGGCACGGCTGGACGTGTGTGTGGCCAACACTCGAGGCCGCTACCAGTTCCACAGACGCCAGACGGCATCGGCGATCCACCACGCGCCGACCAGGCGAAAGACCCAGAGCGTGCGGCCGATCCCGAGCAGGGCCAGGTTGTGGATCGGGAAGGGGCAGCGGAGGCCGGGCGCCTCTTCGCCTGGCGCCCCGAGAATGGCCGACGACGCACCGGTAACGGGAACGGGAACGGAAACCGGAGAACGGAGCAACGACCCGACCGAGGCCGCGACGACCGTCAGTGCCACGGTGACGCGAAAGAACACCGCGACGTGGTCGTGCGAGAGCAACGGTCGGCCGACCGCTGTAACGAGCGAGTTGCCGAGGAGCACGAGGAGCGGCACGAAGATCCCGATCGCGATGAGGTAGCGGTGGCGCACGACGAACGCCAGGAACCGCGTGACCGACGCGGCGTGCGCCTCCGAACACGCCGCCATCGACCACGTGCGGCCACCGGACTCGACAGGCAATCGGACGTTCACCCCGACGCGCCCGCACCACAGGCACCGGACGTCAGCGAACTTCGCCACCCACGGCATGGCGACGATCCGGTGGCCGAACATCACCGCGAGACCGAGACCCACCGACCATGCCGGCCCGAACGGCTGGCGAAGAAAGAGAAACAGCACGAGCGGAATGAAGAGGAACAGGAACAGCCCCTGCGCGCTCATGGCCCACCCGTCATTCTTCACCCGTCCGCCTTCGCCCATCCGCCCGCCGCCTTGCCGCCGTCATCCTCGTGTCCCCCCCTGTCGACGCTGGACGTTGCGCTCGACGCACGCGCCCAGCACGGCCGCCGGGTCCTTGAACCTCGTGGCGAGGATCATCGCGGCGATCACGAAGGGCTTGTGGCTGGCCTCGCGGTAGGTCTGCAGCCGATAGCGCTCGAATACCGACGCGCCCACCTCGCCGGCCGGGCAGCTCACGTCGGTCACGTCGGCCGGCAGGCAGTGCATGTAGAGAGCCTGTCCGCCCTTCGTGAGCTTCATCAGCGACTCGGTGCACTCCCAGTGCTTGAACCGTGCGTTGTTGGCGAGCGCCTCGCGCTCGAGGTCGGCCAGCTTCGCCGACTCGCCGGCGCGCAGCAGGCGGGTGCGATCACGCATCACCCGCGCCGGTGCCCAGCTCTTCGGGTAGACGATGTCCGCATCGCGGAAGGCCTCGTCCATCGACGTGGCGACAGAGAACGATCCGCCGCTCGCGGCGGCGAACTTGCGAGCGGCGTCCAGCGGTTCGTCCACCAGGTCGTAGCCCTCCGGGTGCGCCAGCACCACGTGCATACCGAACCGGGACATCAGCGACACGATGCCCTGCGGGACCGAGAGCGGCTTGCCATAGCTCGGCGAGTAGGCCCAGGTCATCGCGATCTTCCTGCCCTTCAGCGCGTCGAGGCTGCCGAAGGTGGAGATGAGATGCCGCAGGTCGGCCATGCTCTGTGTCGGATGATCGAGGTCGCACTGCAGGTTCACCACGGCCGGCCGCTGCAGCAAGACGCCATGCTGCGAACTCTCGCACAGCGCGTCGCTGACCTGCATCATGTACTTGTGGCCTTCGCCGAGGAACATGTCGTCGCGAATGCCGATGACCTCGGTGAGGAACGAGATCATCGCCGCCGTCTCGCGCACCGTCTCGCCGTGCGCGATTTGCGACGTGGATTCATCGAGTTCCTCGGTCATCAGGCCGAGCAGGTTGCAGCCGGATCTGAACGCATACCGTGTCCGCGTGGACTTGTCGCGGAAGATCGAGATGCCGAGGCCGGTTTCGAACACGCGCGCCGACACGCCGGCGGCCGCGAGGTCCTGCAGGATCTCGGCGATCAGCAACACGCTGCGGATCGTCTGCTCCGGGTACTGCCACGTGAGCAGGAAGTCCTTGTCGTGCAGCCCGGTCGGCATCGACGCGAGCGCGGAGAGTGCAGTGGAGATCTTGGACATAGACGTCAGGGGTCAGTGGTCAGGATTGAGGGTCATTCCACACAGGGGGCGCGGCGGCCTCTCTGTAGAGATCACCGCGTCCTCGTCTTCAAGTATTCGGAACCGAACACCGCGTAGAATGCCGCCGCCAGCGTCAGGTGTTCGACCGGACACTGGTCTTCCGGCGTGTGGGCGTGGATCTCGTTGGCCGGACCGAAGCCGACGGTCGGCACGCCGAACAGCCCGCACGTCGCGATGCCGTTGGTCGAGAACGTCCACTTGTCGACGACCGGTGGCCGGTGGAGCGCCTGTTCTGCCGCCGATACCGCTGCCCGCACGGCGGGATCGGCTTCCTCGACCACCCAGGTCGGGTAGTACTTCTTCGTCGGATACGTGAGGCCCGTGTAGGACTCGCGGGCGTAGTCGAGCACGGTGACCGTCGCGCCGGCCGCTGCCACGCTCTCGAGCGCGCCGATCTGCGCGACCGCCTTTTCGAGCGTCTCGCCACGGGTGAGCCGACGATCGAGGTGGATCGTGCAGCTATCCGCCACCGCGCAGAGCGATGGGGATGTCGAGCGGATCTCGGCAATTGTCACCGAACCCTTGCCCAGGAACTGATCGGCGGATTCGGCCAGCCGGTCGTTCAGCCGCTCGATGTCCGCGACAATCGGCGCCATCGTGTAGACGGCGTTCACGCCCCGCTCGGGCGCCGATCCGTGGCAGGACAGGCCCTGCGTCCGGACCTCCATCTCCATGCGGCCGCGGTGCCCGCGGTACACGTTGAGGTTCGTCGGCTCGGTGATGACGACGACCTCCGGTTTCAGGACGCCCTCTCTGAGGATGTACTGCCAGCACAGGCCATCGCAGTCCTCCTCCATGACGGTGCCCGTCACCCAGACTTGCACGCCATCGAGCAACCCCAGCTCCTTCGCGATGCGCGCCCCATGGACCGCCGCGGCAATACCGGCCTCCTGATCGGACGCGCCCCGCCCATAGATGACGCCGTCCTTCAGTTCGCCTCGGTACGGGTCTCGTCTCCACGTGGACGCGTCCCCAACGCCAACGGTGTCCAGGTGCCCGTCGATCGCCAGCACGACTGGGCCTTCACCAACGCGTCCGAGCACGTTGCCGAGCCCGTCGATCTTCACTTCGTCGAAGCCGACCCGGCGCATTTCCCGCGCCACGCAGGCGACGACCGCCCGTTCCCCGGCGCTCTCGGAGGGAATCGCGATCATGTCGCGGAGGAACGTCGTCATCTCGCCGGTATAGGCCGCAGCCCGCGCTGCCACCTCCCTGGTCTTCTCACGCATGGCACTCTCGCTTTCCTGGGAGGCAAGTATGCCGGAGGGGGCCGCGACGGGGCAAGCCACTCCGACCCGGTGCGCCCGGCGCCAGTCACGGACCTACCCGCTCCGGCAAAACCTATGGATAATGGCGGCGTGGTGATCGCACGTTTCGGTGTGCGGGTGAGCGGACGATGAGATCTGTCATTGTGCTGATGAGTGTGGCGCTGGCTGCCGGGTGTTCGGGGCCGGCCAAGACCCCGGCGGCGGGCCAGTCGATGCCTCGGGCCTCTGCGGCCGTCGCGTCTCGAGGCGACACGAAAGGACCGACCGTGAACTTGCCATCGCGGGTCGGTGGGTGGACGCGGGCTGAGACGCCGAGGCGCGTCACGGCAGCCACGATCTTCGACTACATGGATGGCGGCGGCGAGCTCTACCTCGCCTACCGTTTCGACCATCTCGACGTCTTCGAGTACGTGGCGGCCGACGCGGCGGTCGGCACGATTCTCGTCGAACTCTACTGGATGCGGGGATCGGACGATGCCTTCGGGTTGCTGTCCACCGACTGGACGGGTGAACCGATTCCCGTCGGGGGCGAGGCCGGTCACTCGTTGCCGACCGTGCCGCCGCATCGCGCGCTGTACGGCGCGGGGCTGCTGCGCCTCTGGTCGGACAACCTCTACGTGAGAATCCTCGCGTCGCGCGAGACGCCGGCGTCGCGCGGGGCCGTCCTCCAGCTCGCCAGGGCCATCGTCGAACCACGGCGGACGACGCTCCAGCCGGCGTTCCTGGTGTCGGTTCCGCAGCGTGCCAACGGCGCAGTCCTTCGAACCGACCGCACCTGTTTCTTCCGCTCGCACCTGGTGCTCAACTCGGCGTTCTTCGTCGCGTCGAAGGACATTCTCGGACTCGGTCCGGCCGTGGACGCGGTGACGACGGAGTACGCCAGGCCGGGAGGCATGGACCGGCCGATGCGCCTGATCCTCGTGCGCTATCAGACCCCTGAGGCCGCAGCGGCAGGGCTGACGGCGTTCGTCCAGGCGTACGTTCCGGAAGCCGCGAAGAAGGAGAGCCATGCCGCTGCGGGCGCCGTCCAGGTCGAACACGGCTTCGTGGCGTGGGCGCAGAAGGGACATGCCCTGGCCATCGTCGTCGACGCCGCCGATTCCCAGACCGGGCGCGCACTGGCCGATGCCGCCGCGCGGTCACACTGAACGGAGTGGAGCACGTATGAGCGGCAAGCACACGATCACGCGGCGGGATTTCGTGAGGGGGACGGTGGGGGCGATGACGGTGTCGGCGCTGCCGCAGCCGGCCAGGCGTTCGCCGCGCGCGGCCCGCGTTGTCATCGTGCGTGACCAGCAGGCGCTTGGTGCGGCGCACGACGTGAATCGAGCGGTGCTCGATCGGATGCTGGCTGACACGGTGATGCGGGTCACCGGGGAGCGCAGCGCAAAGGCCGCGTGGCTGTCGCTCGTGAAACCGACGGACACGGTCGGCCTCGTGCCGACGCCGCACCTCAACCCGACGCACCGCGAGCTGGTCGAGGCCGTGCGGAAGGCGCTCGTCGAGGCGGGCGTGCCAGCGGGCCGAATCATGGAGGCCCAGGGCGGCATCGACAAGCCGAGGGCGTGCACCGCGCTCATCGCGATGCCAGGCCTGAAAGCCCACTGGCTGACCGGCATCGGCACCGTCATGAAGCTCTACATCATGTATTCCGGCCGGCCGAGCAGTTATCACGGGGAGGATGCCGCAAATCTCGCGGAGACCTGGCTGCTGCCGGACGTGAAAGGGAAGACGAAGCTCGTGCTGGTGGACGCGCTGCGCCCCCTGTGCGACAAGGGGCCCCAGCCCGACCCGCGGTACATGTGGGACTACAAGGGACTCATCGCCGGCACCGACCCTGTGGCCGTGGACGCCGTCGGGATGCAGATCATCATGGCGAAACGGAAAGCGCTGAGGGGCGGGGACTGGCCGTTGTCGCCGCCGCCGCTCTGCATCTCCGCGGCCGACGAGAAGTTCGGCCTCGGCACGAGCCGGCTCGATGAGATCAAGATAGAGCGGGCCGGCTGGTCAGGGGAGTAGCAGCGCCGATGAGCGGCTCGACCCGGCGACCGTGGTAGAATTTCCTGTTTGGGCGACAGGAAAGGACGCTGGCCTAGGGCCGGCAGCCGGGGTACATGGGTCACGATTGGATCGCCGTTCGCGGCGCCCGCGTCCACAACCTCAAGAACATCGACGTGGACCTGCCGCGCGGGCAGCTCGTGGTCATCACGGGACTGTCCGGCTCCGGGAAATCGTCGCTCGCCTTCGACACGATCTACGCCGAGGGACAGCGCCGCTATGTCGAGTCGCTCTCGGCGTACGCCCGGCAGTTCCTCGAGCAGATGGAGAAGCCGGACGTCGACCTGATCGACGGCCTGTCGCCCGCCATCTCCATCGAGCAGAAGACCACCGCCTCCAACCCGCGGTCGACCGTCGGCACCGTCACCGAGATCTACGACTACCTGCGGCTGCTCTTCGCCAACATCGGTGTGCCGCACTGCCATGCGTGCGGCCGCGAAATCACGTCACAGTCACTTGCCCAGATCATCGACCTCGTGCTCGCGTTCCCGTCGGACGAACGCATCAACGTGCTCGCGCCGATCGTTCGCGGCAGGAAGGGCGAGTTCAAGAAGGACCTGGCGGCGCTGCGGGCGCGGGGATTCATGCGGGCGCGGATCGACGGCCAGGTGCGGGCGCTCGACGAGGACATTGCGCTGGATCGCCGCCGCAACCACACGATCGAAGTCGTCGTGGACCGGCTGCTCGTTCGCCCGGGCATCGAGCGCCGGCTCACGGATTCCGTCGAGATGGCGCTCTCGCTCTCCGACGACATCGTCATCATCAACAGCGTCGAGGCCGGAGACCGCCTGTTCTCGCGGCGGCTGGCGTGCGTCGACTGCGGCATCAGCATGCCGGAGATGACGCCGCGCGCCTTCTCGTTCAACTCGCCCCACGGCGCATGCCCGGAATGCCAGGGCCTGGGGTCGATGTTCGACTTCGATCCGGTGCGGCTCGTCCCCGATCCGTCGGTGTCGCTGCTCGACGGTGCGATTGCGCCGTGGGCGCAAGGCGACAAGCGACTGGTGCGGGAGGCGCTGACAGCGCTCGGCCAGCACTTCGCGATCGACCTCGCGGTGCCGTTCGAGAAGCTGCCGCGCCGCTCGCGGGACGTGCTGCTGCTCGGACCCGACGCCGCCAGGCACGCGAATGGCGACGGCAGCGGGGACGGACACGGCAATGGGAACGGGAACGGGAACGGAACGCGCCCCCGTCGCGTCGCCGATCCGTACGGGCGGGACTTCGAGGGGCTGATTCCGAACCTGCGCCGACGGTTCGAGCAGGGCACGTGGAGCGACCAGGAGGAACTGGAACGCTATCGATCGCTCCGCCCGTGTCCGGTCTGCCACGGCGAGCGGCTCAAACCGCAGAGCCGGAGCGTGCGCGTCAAAGGGCGGACGATCACCGAGTACGTCGACTTGCCGCTCGGCGACGCGCTGGCCGCGTTCGAGGCGATGCCGCTCACCGACCGCGAACAGTTGATTGCCGGCCGCATCCTGCGCGAGATCCAGGAGCGGCTCCACTTCCTCACCGACGTCGGCGTCGCGTACCTGACGCTCGGGCGGAGCGCGGCCACGCTCTCCGGTGGGGAAGGCCAGCGCATCCGGCTGGCGACGCAGATCGGGGCGAGCCTGCGCGGCGTGCTCTACGTGCTCGACGAGCCGTCGATCGGCCTCCACCAGCGGGACAACCGCCGCCTGCTCGCGACGCTGCGGCGCCTGCGCGATCTCGGCAACAGCGTGATCGTCGTCGAGCACGACGAGGAGACGATCCGCACGGCCGACTACCTCGTCGATCTCGGGCCTGGAGCTGGGGAGCACGGTGGTCACGTGATATTCCAGGGGCGACCGTCGGCGCTATTGGCGGCTGCCGCCCGCGACATCACTCCGGGAGAGACGTCCTTGCGACCGGGTGACATCTCTCCGGGAATGGTGTCGCTGACCGGCCAGTACCTCCGCGGCGAACGGGTCATCGCCACGCCGGCGTCGCGTCGGCCGACCGATCGCGGGGAACTGGTGATTCGCGGCGCGCGGGCCAACAACCTCAAGAACGTGGACGTCCGGATACCGCTCGGCGTCTTGACGGCGGTGACGGGCGTGAGCGGATCCGGCAAGTCCACGCTCGTCAACGACATTCTCTACCGGTCGCTGGCGAAGGTGCTCTACCGCGCGGCGGACGAACCGGGTGCGCACGACGCCATCGACGGCATCACGCTCGTGGACAAGGTCATCGAGATCGACCAGTCGCCGATCGGACGGACCCCACGCTCGAACCCGGCGACCTACACCGGGCTCTTCACGTTCATCCGCGAGTTGTTCGCGGTGCTGCCCGAAGCCAAGGCGCGCGGTTTCAAGCCGGGCCGGTTCTCCTTCAACGTGAAGGGCGGCCGATGCGAGTCGTGCCAGGGTGACGGCGTCATCGCGGTCGAGATGCACTTCCTGCCGAATGTCTACGTCACGTGCGAGGAGTGCAAGGGCCGTCGCTACAACCGGGAGACGCTCGAGATCCGCTACCGTGGCAAGTCGATCGCCGAGGTGCTGGATTTGACGGTCGAGCAGGCGCTCGAACTGCTCGAGAACTTCCCGCCGATCGCGAACAAGCTTCGAACACTCCAGGAAGTGGGTCTCGGGTACATCAAGCTGGGACAGTCAGCGACGACGCTGAGCGGCGGCGAGGCGCAGCGGGTCAAGCTGGCGAAGGAACTGTCGCGCCGGGGAACCGGAAAGACGCTCTACATCCTCGACGAACCGACAACCGGCCTGCACTTCGAGGACACGCGCAAGTTGCTCGATGTGCTCGGCCGTCTGGTGGACCAGGGGAACGCGGTCGTCGTCATCGAGCACAACCTCGATGTCATCAAGTCGGCCGATCACGTCATCGATCTGGGCCCGGAAGGCGGCGAGGAGGGCGGGCGGGTCGTCGCGAGCGGAACGCCGGAAGAGGTGTCGCGAATCCATGCATCTCATACCGGCCGCTTTCTGGCCGAGATGTTTGGGCGAAAGCCCTTGAGGCTGGTGACCCGTTTGGCTGGATAGTCAACTGTGGTAATATCGCCACACTCATGGGCAGGGCACCTGTGGTTGAGACACCACAAGCGGTTCGGCCAGCCCCGCAAATCGGAGCGCGTTCTGACGCTAAGTCGTTACTGCAGAGTTCATTGGCGAGTGGGTCCCGGAGTAGGGCGTGATGGTATGGCGCTTGCTCTTCCGCTAGTTGCCTTATTCCCCTACTCGTGCGTATGAGAGGCTAATGGACTCACAACGGACTCTTCGTCGACAGGTCTCCTGCGCCGGGATTGGACTTCACTCCGGCAATAAGGTCACCCTCTCACTCAAGCCCGCACCCGCCAATTCGGGGATCCGTTTTCGTCGCACCGATCTCGGCGGTCTCGAGATCGACGCGACGGTCGGCAATCTGGCCGGCATCCAGTATGCGACCGGGCTGACACAGAACGAGGGGTCGGTCGAGACGGTCGAGCACCTGCTCGCGGCGCTGGTGAGTCTCGGCATCGACAACGTCATCGTCGAATTGAACTACCCCGAGGTGCCGATCATGGACGGCAGCGCGGCGCCGTTCGTGTATCTGATCCACGAGGCGGGCATCAAGCCGCTGGCGGTGCCGAAGCGCTTCCTCCGGATTACGCGGCCGATCGAGCTGACGCGTGGTGACAAGCGGATCGCCCTGTTTCCGTGCGATCACTTCAAGATCACCTACTCGATCAGCTACGACCACCCGCTCCTCCGACACCAGGCGCGGACGATGAGCATCACCGAGGCGGCGTTCACCGAGCAGATCGCGCCCGCACGCACCTTCACGTTCCTCAAGGAAGTCGAGTTGTTGCGGCAGCACGGCTTCGCGCTCGGCGGGTCGCTCGAGAACGCGGTGGTCATCGGCGAGACGGGCGTCCTGAACAACCCGCTGCGGTTCGACGACGAGTTCGTCCGCCACAAGATTCTGGATGCGATTGGCGACCTGGCGCTTCTGGGTCACCCGGTGATCGGCCACCTGGTCGCGCACCGGGGCGGTCACGCGCTGCACACGGCGTTCGCGGCGAGGCTCATGGAAGAGCGCGACGCGTGGGAGTTCGTCGAGCAGCCGCTGATCGCGCCGCTGGGCGTCCCGGCCACCTCTCCGCTCGGGAGCGCGGCCACGGTCGGCAGCTAGCGTCCTGTAACCGTAATCTGCCACCGAATTCCCGGGCGGGGCGTCCCGGTTGGCGGCGTTGCTCCGGGACTTCGGCAACGAACCACCGTGACGGGACACTGGCGGCCGGGTCCTGGCGGACGAGGAGATTTCAGAACCGGATACACGGTGCGCTGAACGGCTGAAGACGACAACGCGGAACGAACCGGCTCAACGGCCGTTTGGTTCCGCGTTTTGCTTTTCCGTCTTCCGTTCGCCGTTCTCCTTCGAGCAGCGCGAGCGGGCGTCGGTCAGCGGGCGTGCTTCTTGGTTCCGGTGCTCGCCAGTTTCTGCATGTAGCTCGCGAGCCGTTCGTTCTCGAACCGCACGGTGTTGTGGAACAGGCTCTCGGCGAGATAGTCGCGGCGCTCGACGTCCGTCATCTGGTCGATCAGGTGCCGGATCTCCTGCATCATGTCCTCGTAGGACCGATCGAGCTGGCGCTTGGCCGTCACCTCCTGGAAGAGCGTCTCGATGATGGCCAGCAGGTCGCCGTCGAGGGCGATATCGGCGCCGGTTGTGGTGGTGATGTTCCGCATGGTTACCCCCCGAAGCTCGTGATCGCGCTCGCCTCGTCGGGATGGATTTCCAGGAAATTCTGCGCGCCGGTCATGGTGAGCATCGTTTCGACGCGCTTTTGAACCCCGGCGAGCTTCAGCTTGCCGCCCGCGCTGGTGGCCTGGCGGTACAGGTCCATCAGGCAGCCGATGCTGGCGCTGTCGATGTAGTTGACACCCGCCAGATCGATCACGACCTTCTTGTCGCCGCTCGCGAGCAGCGACGCGACCGAACCGGCGAAGTCCGACAGCAGCGGGTACATGAGCCGCGCCTCGCCGACGCGGACGATCGCGATGTCTCCCGTTCGAGTGATCGTCAAGTTCATTCAGCCCCTCCGGTCCGGTGCACGTGCGTCCCACGCGAGGTGCCGCCGAGCGGCCGCGCCTCCACCCGGCGCCCATCGGCCTCCTCGCGAAGCTTCAGGATCTGCCGGGCCAGTTCCTTCCGGCCTCGGTTGATCCGCGATTTCACCGTCCCCTCGGGGAGACGGAGGCGCTCGGCAATCTCCTGGTAGGAGAGTTCCTGGATGTCGCGCAGCAGCACGGCCATCCGCAGCGACTGTGGCAGCGTTTGCAGGGCCTGGCGGAGCAGCGCCGCCAGGTCGCGGTTCTCGAGGGTGGCCAGCGGGCTCGCCGTGGGTGACACCGGGGAGGTGTCCTCGGCTGTGACGTCGCGGTCGATCGTCTGGCGTTCCTTGCGGACGCTGCGGTAGTGGTCGATGCACAGATTCCGGCTCACGCTGATGAGCCACGTCTGGAAGTTGGCCCGGCGATCGAAGGTGTCGAGCGAGCGGAAGATCTTCAGGAAGATCTCCTGCGTCAGATCCTCGGCCTGATCGTGCGATCCGACGAACTTGTAGGCGACATTGAAGACCTTGCGCCAGTACTGTCGGACGATCTGCTCCCACGCGTACTGATCCCCGCCGAGGCAGCGCTCGATCAGGTCGTCGACGACGGGCGGCTGCGGGGTGAGGAGCTGGGCTGTCATTCAGTAGCGCCGTGGCGGGAATGGGGATGATAGCAGAGCGTTTTTCGCGATGTCAAACTGCCGCCGTCGGGTAGAATCACGCACGTGATGGAACGACGCGACCAGACGTTCGCCTTCGACGCCACGCTCGGGCTCACCTGCGACGGCATCCCGCTCGCCGAGATCGCGGCGCGCGTCGGCACTCCAACCTACGTGTACAGTGCGGCGTCGATCCGCGGGGCGTGGACGCGGCTCGACTCGGCGTTCGCGTCCGTGCCCCACGCCGTGCACTATGCGCTCAAGGCGAACTCCACGCGCGCGATCCTGCGCCTCCTGCGCGCGCTCGGAAGCGGCGGCGATGCGAACTCGGTTGGCGAGATCGAAGTCGCGCTCTGTGCCGGGTTCGGCCCGGAGGACCTCGTGTTCACCGGCGTCGGCAAGCGGCAGGACGAACTACGGCGCGCCGTCGAGCTGGGCGTCAAGACGATCAACGTCGAGTCGGCGGGCGAGCTGGAGCGAATCGACGAGTTGGCCACGGCCCGCGGGGTGCGTGCACGCGTCGCCATTCGCCTCAATCCCGACATCGACGCGGGCAGCCATCCCCACATCTCGACCGGCCGGCGCCTCAACAAGTTCGGCGTTCCAATCGATCGGGCCCGGCAACTCTACCGGGAGGCGGCCGCGCGCCCCGGCCTCAGGCCCGTCGGCGTCCACATCCATATCGGATCGCAGATCACGGATCTGAACCCGCTCGAGCGCGCGGCCGAGGCGCTCGTCGCGTTGGCTCTCGAGCTCCGAGCCGACGGCATTGGCATCGAGCACGTGGACGTTGGCGGGGGGCTGGGCATCCCGTACGACGGCAGTTCGACGCCCACCGTCGACGAGTACGCGAACGCGCTGCTGCCAATCGTCAAGGACACCGGCTTCACCGTGCTCCTCGAGCCCGGCCGCGTCATCGTGGGACCGTCTGCGGTGCTGCTCGCACGCGTGATCGACGTGAAGTCGAACGACGGCGACAAGCCGTTCGTCGTGCTCGATGCCGGCATGACGGAGTTGCTGCGGCCCGCGCTCTACGGCGCCTATCACCGAATCGAGCCGGTGCAGCCCCGACCGGGCGAGCCGGCGCTGTGCGAGGTGGTCGGGCCGCTCTGCGAGAGCAGCGACACGGTGGGGAAGGACCGGATGCTGCCGCCGCTGGAGGTTGGCGACCTGGTGGCCGTGCTCGACGCGGGCGCGTACGGGTCGGCCATGTCCTTCACCTACAACCGCCGGCCCCTGCCCTGCGAGGTGATGGTGGACCACGGCCAGTGGGACGTCATCCGTCGCCGGCAGACGATCGAGGACATGACGGCGCTCGAAGTGTAGCGGGCAGGCGGCAAGGCGGCTTGCCCTGAGCGAGCGGAGCGAGTCGAAGGAGCAGGCGGCGAGGCGGAGAGGCGAGCTTGCATGACGGGAATTCTCATCGCGTTCGAAGGACTGGATCAGAGCGGGAAGGAGACGCAAGCCCGGCTCCTCGGGGCGCGGCTGACCGAGGCGGGCCGGCGCGTGTTGCCGGTCACGTTTCCCGACTACTCGACGCCGATCGGCACCGAGTTGCACCGCGCGCTGCACGGCGAACGGGACTACGGGCCTGACGTGATCCAGATGCTGATGATCGCGAACCGGTACGAGTGGAAGCCGGCAATCGTCCGGGCGATGGGCGAAGGGCAGGTCGTGATCGCTGATCGCTACCTCGCGTCGAGCGTGGCGTACGGCGAGGCGCAGGGCCTCGACGCCGACTGGCTGTTCGACGCCCAGAAGTACCTGCCGGCGCCGGCGCTCACCGTGATGATCGACATCGCCCCGGAGACGGCCGCCGGCCGAAAGCGCGCGAACCGCGATCGATTCGAGCAGGACCTCGCCATGCTCGCCCGTGTCCGCGTCAGCTACCGGCGCCAGGCAACCCGCCCGGGCTGGATCGCTGTCGACGGGGAGCGCTCGATCGAGGCCGTGGCTGCGGATGTGGCCCGTGCCGCGTCGACAACGCTCGCGCAGCCGTGAGCGCGCGAACCTCCCGCACGCCGTATTCCAGCAACGCGTTCGCACACGCCTCCAGCGTGGCGCCCGTGGTGTTCACATCGTCCACCAGGACCACGCACGCGCCTTCGAGGCGTCTCGCGTTCGCGTCACCCGTTCGCCACCACCGGCGGCGCCGCGCGAACGCACGTCCCAGGTTCCGACGCCGTTCGGTCGCCGTCAACCCGAACTGTGCCCGGGTGTACCGCACGCGGCGCAGCGCGCAGCAGACGGGCAGCCCGAGGTGCCGCGCCAAATCCTCCGCCTGGTTGAAGCCGCGCGTATAGCGGCGGCGCCAGTGCAACGGGACCGGGACGACCAGATCCGCGCCGGCCAGCACATCGGCCCCTCGGACGCGCATGAGGCGGGCCAGAGGCGCAGCCAGCGTGCGCCGTCCCTCGTACTTCAGCGCGTGGACGATCTGCCTGAGCGCGCCGTCGTAGGCGCCAGCCGCCCGGCTGCGGACGATGAGCGGCGCATGGTTCAGGCAGCGGGCACAGATGCACGCCCCGACACGATCCTCGCGCGGCACCGCGTCGCCGCAGGCGTCACAGAGCGGCGGAGTCAGCGGGTGAACGGACTGCCAGCAGGCGGCGCAGACGGGGCCGGCCGACGGGGTGTCGAGAGGCACATCGCACGCGAGGCAGCGGGGGGCGAGGAGGATGCCCAGGACGGGTTCGACGCACGTCGAACGAAGCACGGAGAAGGCGGACCGGAGGAGGGAGAGCGGCGAGCGGAGAACGGCGACCCGAAAGCGAACCACTGAGACCGGAGAGGAACGATGCCCCGTCGTCGCTGACTGCATCTGCCCTTCTCCGTGCTCCGTGCTCCGCGGTGGGCGCTAGGTCTTCCGCTTCGCCTTCGGCTCGTCAGGTAACGCCACGCGCTCGGCGCTGCCCCACAGGCGCTCGAGGGCGTAGAACTCCCGGCGCTCGGTGTTGAAGACGTGGACGATGAAATCGAAGTAGTCGAGCAGGATCCATTCGGCCCGCTCGAAGCCCTCGACGTGGGCAGGCTTCACCTGGGCGTTCCGGAGCGAGTCCTCGACTGCATCCGCGATCGCCTGCACCTGCCGGGTGTTCTGGCCGGAGCAGATGACGAAGAAGTCGGTGAAGCTGGCGAGTTGGCGCAAATCCAGCGCCACCACGTCCACCGCCTTCTTGTCGCGCGCGGCCTGGACGGCCTGCTCAATCGCGGCGGGCAAGCCTTCGTTCTTCGAGTGTGCCTTCCGACCGTCGGTTGTACTCATGCAAGTTGCTCTCCGCTTCGGTTCGCTCCGCTCACTCAGGGCGAGCCGCCTTCGTGCCTCAACCGTCCGTCCGCGTTTCGGCGGGGCAAGCGCGCCTGCTTGGCGTTCGGCCTGTCCGCCTTTCCCCGTTGGCGGCTATTCCCGATACAGGCCGTGCCGCCGAATGTGGTCCTCGACCGCGGCCGGGACGAAGGTCTCGAGCGATTGACCAGCCCGTGCCCTCGCCCGGATTTCCGTCGACGATACATCCGGCGTGTCGGCGGTCACCAGGAAGATGCGCGGGGATTCGACCACTCCGGCCGGCATTTTCGCCCTCGATTCCGCCATGCGCATCCGTGGGGCCAGGTCCGGCAGGCGCGACTCGAGCGCGTCGAACGATCGTCCCGGCCGCGAGATGACGATGAAGTGCGCGAGGTCGAGGACGGCCGGATAGTCGTGCCAGGTGGCAATATCTGCAAACGCGTCGGTGCCCGTGATGAAGAAGAGTTGCGATGCCGGCGTGCCGGACCGGTGAAGCGCGCGCAGTGTGACCGCGGTGTACGACGGCCCCGGCTGCCGCAGCTCGACGTCGGACGCGGTCAACTGCGGATGGCCTCCGATCGCCAGCGAGACCATCGCGAACCGATGAAACGCCGATGCGTGTGGCGAACGGGGACGGTGCGGCGGATGGTGAGACGGGATCAACAGGACACGGTCGAGCGCAAGCGCGGCGCTGGCCGCCTGGGCCGCGGCGAGATGTCCAAGATGCACGGGGTCGAACGTGCCGCCGAGAATCCCCGTCAGGCCCGCGCCCGTCATTCGTCCGGCTCCGCGAGCCGGCCGATGATGCCGCGCCACATGGCTTCGAGCAGCTCCCGCACGCCTTCGCCCGTTACCGCAGAGACGCGGAACAGCGGGAGGCCGAGGCTCTCGGCTTTCGCCGTCAGGCGCGCGAGGCGTTCCGGATCGTCGAGCGCATCCACCTTGTTCGCCGCGACGAGCTGCGGACGGTCGAGCATCTCCGCCTGGAACAGCAGCAGTTCGTGGCGGATGACATCGAGGTCGGCATCCGGTTCGCGCCCGGAAGCGGATGACACGTCAACGAGGTAGACAATCACCTTCGTCCGCTCGATGTGGCGCAGGAACTGGTGGCCGAGGCCCTGCCCCCGGTGCGCGCCCTCGATCAGGCCTGGCACGTCGGCGACCACGAAGCTGCGGTCGTCGCCCAGCCGGACGACGCCGAGGTGCGGTGTCAGCGTGGTGAACGGATAGTCCGCGATCTTCGGCTTGGCCGCCGAGATGCGCGAGATGAGCGTCGATTTGCCGGCGTTCGGGTAACCGACCAGGCCCACGTCAGCCAGCAACTTGAGCTGGAGACGAAGCGCCCAGATCTCGCCGGGCGTGCCGGGGTCGGCGCGCCGCGGGGCGCGGTTGGTCGAGCTGACGAACTGCGCGTTGCCGCGTCCGCCCTTCCCGCCCTGGGCGACGAGCGCCCGCTGACCTTCCTCGGTCAGATCGACGACGAGGGTCGGCTCGCCGCCCTCCGGGTCGATCCGGTGGACGACCGTGCCGACCGGAACCTCGAGGGCGAGGTCCGCGCCGTTGTGTCCGTGGCGGTTGGATCCCTCGCCGTGGCCGCCGCGGCGGGCATGGAATTCGGGATGGAAGCGGAAGTTGACGAGGGTATTGAGGTGCGGGCTGGCGACGAGAAACACCGATCCGCCGTCGCCGCCGTCGCCGCCGTTCGGGCCGCCGCGGGGCACGAACTTCTCGCGGCGAAAGCTGACGCACCCGCGGCCACCATCGCCCGCGGACACCCGGATGTCGACCTCGTCAACGAACATTCAGTAGGTCGCAATCACGGCGCGGGCCGGGCCCGCGCTATTCGATGGGCAGGACGCTGATCTTGCGGCCGTGGCCCCCATGATCCTCGAAACGCACGCGGCCAGTCACCTTGGCGAACAGCGAGTCGTCTTTCGCCAGCCCCACGTTGAGACCCGCGCTGAAGCGACGTCCGCGCTGCCGGATGAGGATGGACCCTCCGGTCACGATGTTGCCGTCGTGGCGCTTCACGCCCAGCCGCTGGGAATTGCTGTCGCGGCCGTTGCGGGAGCTGCCCTGTCCTTTCTTGTGTGCCATGACCTATGACCCCAACCTACAGAACGATTTCCTTGACGGTGACCCGCGTGTACGTGCTGCGGTGACCCTTGGTCCGCCGCATCCCCTTGCGCCGCTTCTTCTTGAAGACGCGGATCTTGGGGCCCCGCGAGGTACCTTCCACGACGGCCACGACGCGCGCGCCCGCCACGAAGGGGGCGCCGGCCATCAGTTCGCCGCCGTCCTTTTCCACGACCAGCACCTGGTCAAAATTGACCTCGGCGCCCTTGTCCTTGCCGAGGTGATCGACCACGAGCGTTTCGCCCGGGACCATCTTCACCTGGTGCCCGCCACATTGAACAATCGCGTACACGCCTGTATCTCCTGTCGATGTCGCAGTGGCCGCGGGCGACTCGGCCCGCGGTGCTGCGCGCGAGCGCACAAGCCCCTGCCGGGGCATCCCGGACACTGGGAAACAACTAGGTTACCAGTACTTGGCTGGTTTGTGAAGGCCGCCTGAGCGTTTGCGGCTTCTTGGGGACCGGGAGGACGTGCGCGGTCCGTCAATCCGTCTCGCGGGTGACCATGGAGAGGAAGGAGATCGGTGGCTCAGCGGGCGCTGGCGGCGGCACGGATCTCTTCGACATCGAGATGCACATGCACGGCCTCAAGAGTTTTCGCGACGAGTTCAGCAAGGCGGTCACCATCCAGGTCGGCAAGCTCCTGGTTCCTGTCCTGCCGCTCGATCGCATCATCGCCAGCACACGCCGGGCCGGTCGTCCCGAGGACAAGGCCATCTTGCCCGTCCTCGAAGACGCGCTGCGCGTCCTGCGACACCGGAAGTAGTCTTCATTCCTATCGACGTTCCCCGTCCCGCAGCGACTGCTGTGCCCGGGCGGGGCGGCTCTTCCGAACGGCGCCCACGGCGTCCGATCACGCCACAGTACGTGACCCGCCGCCGCGGAGACGCGGTGTATGCGTCGTATCGTCCAGGCCGTTCGCTCTGACGCACGCGATCAGGCCTGCTGAGGGGAGGCCGACATGAACCGGCACCGCGTGCGGCGCGCAGGCTTGCGGCGAAGCTGATTGAGGAGTTGCTGCCAGCGATGCGAAAGGCACGTGGCGAGGCGCCGGTCCGCGGCCTGAGTGTCCGTCAGGCGGCCGGTGTTGCTCGCTCAGCACAAAGTCCGTCTACTTCAGCAGCGTCCTCGTGCCCCTGATCTTCTGGCTGCTCAGCGTGCCGAGGAAGCCGGGAATCAGGCGATCCATCAGCTCGAAGAAGGAGGACAGCGCCGGCGTGTCCTGCTGCGGGTTGTACAGCACCTCTTCGCGGAACGTCTCGGAGTAGAGCGTCGCGCCCGTCCGGCCATCGATGAAGACGAACCGCGGCCGGAGGATGTACCCCTTGCGCTCCATGTATGCGCGAACCGGCTCGACCGTGCGCCGGCCGTACGCATCGATCTGCTCCCGCTCGCGCTGCACGTATCCGGACCGCGCATGCGGCGTGAACAGCACCGTGCCGGTCACAATCAGCGGGCTCTGGAACTCCTCGCCGAGCTTCTTCCAGTAGTTGGCGTTCGCGAACACGGTGTCGTACGCCTCGAGGTCCTTCTCGTCCTTGATCTGCTTGGGCAGCGTCGAGGCTTTGGCGGGGTCCGGCGCGCCGGCGCCCGTGCCGTCGCCTTCGGCCGGCTTCTGCTCGGCGGCCACCTCGGTCAGCGGGATGACGTCGGCCTCGATCACCTTCATGTTCGACTTCGTGCGCAACTGGCTGCGCAGGAGCCGCACCGTCTCCATGTTCGCATCCACGTCGTCGGATCCGCCGGCGACGAAGCCGGCGACCAGGACGCGCTGGAACGGCGAGACATCGAGCTTCGGCGTGATCGGCGTCTCGATGGCCACCTCGTACGAACTGGTGCCGCAGGCGCCGACCGAGAGCGCCGCAGCCAGGCTAGCGAGTGCGACGACGGCTCGCGCGGTCATTGATTTCCTTGAAGAATTCGTAGTTTTGACGGACGAGCACGTTCTTCGGGGCGAGCGCCATCGCCTTCTCGTAGGCCTGGCGCGCCTTGTCGAACAGTCCCTCGTGCTCGTACGCGATGGCCAGGTTGTTGTACGCGGCGGCGTATTGCGGGTCGAGCTCGACGGCTTTCTCCCAGCGGAACAGGGCCTCTTTCCAGAGACCCTTCTGGGCGACGTCGATGCCGAACGCGACCTGGGCCTTCGCCTCGCTCCTGGCGTTCGCGGCGAGCGCCAGGGGAGCGGCAACGGCAATCATCAGCAGAGTGAAGGCAACGATCCTGCGCATCGGACTCCTAAGGATGATCCCACTATAGTCGTTCGCCCCTGGACTGGCAATTGACCGACACCATCGTCTCCCCAGGTGCTACAGCAAAGCCGGTGCCACCGAGGATCCTGCGATTCTCCGGCACGTGTTGAGACCCGGTTTACGACATTCGTCGGACGCGTCACCCGGGAGGGACGGATCGCCGCCACCCCTTGCGTCGTCACGTTCCGCTCCCTATATTGACGATGAGGTCGGGCGCCGCCGGTTCCGGCGGTGCGCTGGATCTCTGTCCGCCAGAGTGTCCTGCTCACCCATCTAGTTTGCCGTTCTCATCCCAATCGCGACGTCGGAGCCGCGAAAGCCGGTCGGCCGCCGCGTGCGGAGGCGAGGGGGGACATGCTGGCGCTCGAAGACTACGTGGCACTGTCCGGCTGGTGGAAACCGCGGCGAACGGAAGTCCCGGACTTCCTGCGGCGGTCGTCCGACGACCTGGTGCTCGAGCAGGTCATCGACGCGGTACGCCCGGGTCTCGCGCCCGACGCGATTGCCGCAAGGCTGCGTACGCGGGCGGCCCACGACCTGGCCAAGGCCGCCAGTCTCGACATCCTGACGATTCCGTGGGGCGATCCGCGGTATCCGCGCCTCCTCGGGGCCATTCCCGATCCGCCGCTGGTGCTGTGGCTGAAGGGACAGCCCGAGTCGCTCCACAGGCCCTGCGTGGCGATGGTCGGGTCGAGGGCGGCGTCGCCATACGGGCTCGAGGTGGTGTCGCGGCTGGCAGGCGAACTGGCCGCCGCCGGCGCCACCATCGTCAGCGGGCTGGCGCGCGGCGTGGATTCGGCCGGGCACCGCGCCGCCCTGGGGGCGGATGGCGACACGGTGGCGGTCCTGGGATCGGGGCCGGACATCGTGTATCCGCCCGAGCATGGGGCGCTGGCGGCGACGATAGCCGAGCGGGGCGCGCTCGTCAGCGAGTGGCCGCCGGGCACGCCGCCCGAGCGCTTTCGATTTCCGGCGCGCAATCGCATCATCAGCGGTCTCTCCCTGGCTGTCATTGTCATCGAAGCCGCGGAGAAGAGCGGGTCACTCATCACGGCCGAATTCGCCCTGTCGCAGGGCCGTGAGGTCATGGCGGTGCCCGGCAGCGTGCTCTCAGGCCGCCACACCGGCTGCCACCACCTGCTCCGCGACGGCGCCACGCTGGTCGAAACGTCGGGTGACGTGCTGGCGGTGCTCCGAACCAGTTCCCTCCGGCCACTGCTCGAATCCTCCGGCCAATCAACCGTCCTCGACAACCCCATCCTGTCGGCGATGGTGGCCGGCGAGAGCTACGACTTGGACGGAATAGGCCGCCAGACCGGCCAGACTCCGGCTCAGCTCCTGCCCGGTCTGCTCGAACTCGAGTTGCAGGGCTCGATTCGCCGCGTTCGGAGCGGCAGGTTCGTGCGAGCCGGGCGAACGTGCTAACGTAAGTCGGATGGACGGGGTCGAACCTCGTCAGTTCGGCGGTAGAAGACTGATGGCCAAATCACTCGTCATCGTGGAATCGCCTGCCAAGGCAAAGACGCTCACCCGCTTCCTGGGGAAGGACTATCGCGTGGAGGCCAGCTTCGGCCACATCCGCGACCTGCCGGAGAGCGCCGAAGAAGTTCCCGCTGAGATTCGTGACAAGAAGTGGGCGAACCTGGGCGTGGATACCGACGGAGATTTCAAGCCCTACTACGTCATTCCCGCGTCGAAACGGCGCCACGTCACTGCTCTGCGGTCCGCGATGAAGGATGCCACTCAGGTGCTGCTCGCGACCGACCCCGACCGCGAAGGGGAGTCGATCAGCTCGCATCTGAAGGACGTGCTGAAGCCGAAGGTTCCGGTTCGCCGTGTGACGTTCCACGAGATCACCCTCGAGGCCGTGCAGGAGGCCATCGCGCAGGCGCACGACCTCGACGAGAACCTGGTGAAGGCCCAGGAGAGCCGGCGGATTCTCGATCGCCTCTACGGGTACACCCTGTCACCGGTGCTGTGGAAGAAGGTGAGGACAGGCCTCAGCGCCGGGCGGGTTCAGAGCGTTGCGGTGCGTCTGATCGTCGAACGCGAGGAAGCCAGGCGGGCGTTCCGGACGGCCACGTACTGGGACATCGAGGCCAGACTGTCGGGCGAAGGCCGCGAGTTCCCGGCCACGCTGGTGCGTGTCGGCAACGCGCGCGTCGCCGTCGGTCGCGATTTCGACCCCGCCACCGGCGCACTGACCGGCAAGGGTGTGCGACACCTCGATGAGCCGGCGGCGCGCCGGGTCGCCGCCGCCATTCGCCACAACTTGCCGTGGCGAGTCACCGCCGTGGACCTGCGTCCCGGCACCGAGCGCCCGGCGCCGCCCTTCACCACCTCCACGCTCACGCAGGAAGCCAGCCGCAAGCTCGGGTTCTCGACGAGCCGGACGATGCGGATTGCGCAGCGGCTGAAGGACGGCGTGGAACTGGCCGACGGGACGATCGAAGGCATCATCACCTATCATCGAACCGACTCCACGACGCTCAGCGACAAGGCCCTCACTGAATCGGGCCGGGCGATCCGCGCGATGTTCGGCGACGAGTACTACCAGGGCCCACGCCGCTACCAGACGCAGGTCCGCAACGCGCAGGAGGCCCACGAGGCCATCCGGCCGACGGACTTCAGGTTGACGCCGCAGCAACTCACCGGGGTGCTCGACGCCGACGAGTTGCGCCTCTACGACCTGATCTGGAAGCGCACGATGGCGTCGCAGATGCCCGACGCGCGCATCCTGAAGACAACCGTCGAACTCACCGCGACCGGCCCGGACGACGAGCCGTGCGCGCTGACGGCGACAGGCAAGGCGATCGAGTTCGCCGGCTACCGCCGCGCGTACGTCGAGGGCAGCGACGATCCTGACAGCGAGCTCGAGGCGCAGGAGACGATTCTCCCTGCATTCAAGGAGGGTGATCTGGTCGTGGCGCCCGGGTCCGCAGCGGACGCACGGGCACGGGCCTCGCTCGTCGGCCTCGATCCGAAGAAGCACGAGACGACGCCGCCGGCGCGGTTCACCGAGGCGTCGCTCATCAAGAAGCTCGAGGAGGAAGGCATCGGCCGGCCGTCCACCTACGAGCCGACGATCGAGACGATTCTCAAGCGCGGCTATGTCTTTCGGCAGGGCAAGGCACTGGTCCCGAGTTTCACGGCGTTCGCGGTCACCTATCTGCTGCGCGATCACTTCTCCGACTTCGTGGACATCAGTTTCACGGCGGAGATGGAGAAGGACCTCGACGAGATTTCCAACGGCGAGCGTCCCTGGATCGATTTCATCCGTGAGTTCTTCCGCGGCGACGGCCGGCACCACAAGGGCCTCGAAGGGATGGCTCAGGAAGGCGAGCAGCGGATCGACTACCCGGTGATCGACATCGGCGAGGATCCGGACAGCGGTCAGCCGGTTCGGGTTCGCATCGGGAAGTTCGGTCCGTTCCTGCAGGTGGGCGATGGTGGTGCCGGGAACACCGCCTCGCTGCCGGACGACCTCCCGCCGGCCGATCTCTCCGTGGAACGCGCGATGTCGCTCGTCCGCGCGAAGGCCGCCGGGCCGCGCGAACTCGGCGTCGATCCGGCCACCGGGCAGACGGTGTACCTCGCGACGGGCCGGTTCGGCCCGTATGTTCAGCTCGGCGAGACGCCCGAGAAACCGGCGAAGGGCGCGAAGGGTGCGAAGGGTGCGAAGGCCGAGAAGGCCGCGAAGGTCGAGAAGCCGAGGCGTGCCTCTTTGCCGCGCGGCGTCACCGAAGCGGAAATGGACCTCCCACTGGCGCTCAAGCTGCTGAGTCTCCCGCGGGTCCTTGGGACGCATCCCGAGAGTGGCGAGTCGATCGCGGCCAGCGTCGGGCGCTTCGGTCCGTACGTCAAACACGGCGACGAGTTCCGGTCGCTCGAACCGGACGACGACGTCTATACGATTACGCTGGACAGGGCAGTCGCCCTGCTCCAGGCGCCCAAGCAGAGCCGTCGTCGCCAGTCCGCGGCACTGACCGTGCTGCGCGAACTGGGCGCCCGCGAAGACGGCGCCACGGTCAAGCTGTTCGAGGGCCGCTACGGCCCGTACGTGTCGGACGGCAAGACCAACGCGTCGTTGCCGAAGGGGACCGATCCCACCACCCTGGGCCTGCGCGAGGCGGTCGAACTGATCGACGCGCGTGCGGCTCTCGGACCACGCAAGAAGGGTGGCGCGCGGCGCAAGCGGGCCGCAGCCGGGGTTTCCTGACCATGGTGCACATCGTCGGCGGCGGGCTGGCGGGGTGCGAGGCCGCCTGGCAGCTCGCGCGGCGGGGCGTGGCAGTCACCATCCACGAGATGCGGCCGGTCCGTCCGACCGATGTCCACAAGACCGACCGGCTGGCCGAGTTGGTCTGCAGCAACTCCTTCCGAAGCGACAAGCTGGACAACGCCGTCGGGCTCCTGAAGGAGGAGATGCGGCATCTCGACTCGCTGGTGATGCGCGTGGCCGATGAGGTGCGCGTGCCGGCCGGCGCGGCGCTGGCCGTCGATCGCGAGCGCTTTGCCGATCGCGTCACCGAACTGGTGACCCACGATCCGCTCATCACGCTGGTGCGGGAAGAGATCACCGACATTCCCGAGCCGCAAGGCGCGGATGGGCCCGTCATCATCGCAACCGGGCCGCTGACCTCGCAGCCGCTGTCGGACCGCATTGCCGCGCTCGTCGGCCGGGCCCACCTCTACTTCTACGACGCCGTCAGTCCCATCGTTCTCGCCGAGACGGTCGACCAATCCCGCGTGTTTCGGGCGTCACGATGGGCACGAAGCCTTCGAGGCGCCGAGGCCGCGAACGTCGCGCAGGACCTCAGCCCCGCCGATGATCGGTCCGGCTCCGGCCCCGCCAGGGCCTGCGGCGTGGACGATGGCGAAGGCGACTATCTGAACTGTCCGTTCACCGCGGAGGAGTATGCGCGCTTCCACGACGCCCTGATGACGGCCGAGCGCGCGGCGCTGCACGACTTCGAGAAGGAGAAGTTCTTCGAGGGCTGCCTGCCGATCGAGGTGATGGCACATCGCGGGCCGGACACGCTGCGGTTTGGCCCGATGAAGCCCGTGGGGCTCGTCGATCCGAAGACCGGACGCGGGGCGTACGCGGTCGTGCAGTTGCGTCAGGACAACCTCGCGGCGGATCACTACAGTCTCGTCGGGTTCCAGACGCAGTTGAAGTGGGCCGAGCAGGCGCGTGTGTTCCGGCTGATCCCGGGGCTCGAGCATGCCGAGTTCGTGCGGTTCGGCCTCGTGCACCGCAACACGTACATCAACGGCCCGACCGTGCTGGCCGACACGTGGCAAGTCCGTACGCGGCCGCTGCTGTTCTTCGCGGGACAGGTCTCCGGCGTGGAAGGCTACGTGGAGTCGGCGGCCTCAGGGCTGCTGGCTGGAATCAACGCGGCTGCGGTGGCGCACGGACGAGCCACGTCGGCGCCGCCGAGGACGACGGCCATCGGGGCCTTGGGGTACTATGTGTCGCACGCCGAGCCGAAACACTACCAGCCGAGCAATGTCACATTCGGGATCATGGCGCCTCTCGAGCCGATGGACCGACGGTTGCGGCGCGATCGCAAGGCCCGCAACGAGGCGATCTCGGCGCGGGCGCTGACAGAACTGGACGTGTGGCACCGGGAGCACGGGCGAGACGCTTGTGCCTCTCGGGAACTGATGAGTGGGACAGGCGTCCCGCCTGTCCCGGTGACGCGTTAGGCCGCCCGAACGACTCAGGGCTGAGCGAGGCTGTGAAAGACACACTGCGTGCCTTCCTCGCGTTCATCCGGCTGAACCGGAACGCTTCGGAGCACACGGTCCGGGCGTACGACAGCGATCTGTCGCAGTTGATTACCTACATGGCGGGCCACTATCAGCGGCCGCGTCCGGATCTGCAGCCGTCGGATATCAGCCGTGTCGTGATCCGCGGGTTCCTCGCCGACCTGTTCCGGCAGGGGGAGTCGCGCGCAAGCGCGGCGCGGAAGCTGGCAGCCGTTCGTACGTTCCTCAAGTATTTGCGGCGTGAGGGGTTCATCGAGCAGGACCCTGGTCTGCTGGTGGCGACGCCCAGGCGCGAGCAGAAGATCCCGCTGCACCTCGAGGTGGAGGAGATGTCGCGCCTGCTCGAGACGCCCGACACCGCGACACCGCTCGGGCGCCGCGATCGGGCGATCCTCGAGTTGCTCTACGCCTCGGGGCTTCGATTGAGCGAACTGGTCGGCCTCGATCTCGAGGATGTGAATCTCGGGGGCCGAATGGTGCGGGTGATGGGAAAGGGGCGCAAGGAGCGCGTGGTGCCGTTCAACCAGAGCGCCACCGAGGCAATCCGCGCCTGGCTGCCCGACCGTGCCGCCTTGCAGGGTCGTGGCGGCGGTGCGATCGCGGGCGCCGGCCCGTCCAGCCGCGCGCCGAGGGTCGCCCCCGGGGCGAGAGCCGCGCGGCGGCGGTCCGGCGATGACGCCTTGTTCCTGAACTATCGGGGGACGCGGCTGTCGTCACGCCACGTGCACCGCCTCGTGCGCCACTACGTCACGGCGTGCAGCACCCGCTTCGGCATCAGCCCGCACGCGATCCGCCATTCGTTCGCGACGCACTTGCTCGAAGCGGGCGCGGACCTTCGAGCGATCCAGGAACTCCTCGGCCACGTCCGACTGAGCACGACCCAGCGTTACACCCACGTGAACGCCGCGCAGTTGATGGACGTCTACCGCCGCGCGCACCCCAGGGCCAGGTAGCACGTCGACGTCAGAATTCCTCTGCGGCCTCCCGTCGGCTCTTCGGGAACTCGATCTTCAGCGTCTTGATCTTGTAGTTGATCACGCGCGGGCTGATCGACAGCAGTTCTGCCGCGTCCTTCTGCACCCAGTTCGACATCTTCAACGCTTCGACGATCGCACGCCGTTCGATTTCCTCGAGCGGGATGCCGACCGGCGGTATGCGGACCACGGGCGCGCCTTCCGGGCCGGAGCCGACGGTCACGGCCTCACCGAGGCGGAGATCATCGATCTCGATGAACGTGCTCTCGGTGAGCAGCACGGCCCGCTCGATCGAGTTCTCGAGCTCGCGGATGTTGCCCGGCCAGTTGTAGCGGAGCAGCAGCTTCTGCGCTTCCGGCTTCAGGCCATCCATCTTCTTCTTCAGTTCGCCGGCGAAGCGGCGCACGAAGCAGTCGGCGAGCGCCGGGATGTCGTCCTTGCGGTCGCGCAGCGGCGGCATTTCGATCGAGACGACGTTGAGGCGGTAGTACAGGTCCTCGCGGAACTGACCGTTGGTGACCATGGTCGCCAGGTTTCGATTCGTGGCGGCGATCAGGCGAACATCCACTTTCAGCGTGCGCGTGCCGCCGAGCCGCTCGAACTCGTGCTCCTGGAGCACGCGCAGGATCTTCGCCTGGGTGCTCGTGGCCATGTCGCCGACCTCGTCGAGGAACAGGCTGCCGCCGTCGGCCTGCTCGAAGCGGCCGATGCGCTGCTTGTCGGCGCCCGTGAACGCGCCCTTCTCGTGGCCGAACAGCTCGGATTCGAGCAGGTTCTCCTGCAGGGCCGCGCAGTTGACGCGCACGAAGTTGCGCGACGCGCGCAGCGAATTGTGGTGGATCGCCCCCGCGATCAGCTCCTTGCCGGTGCCCGTTTCGCCGCGGATCAGCACGGTCGTGTTGCTCTTCGCGACCTTGCGCACGACGCCCAGCACCTTGGCCAGCGCGCCGCTGCTGCCGACGATCCGGTCGAATTCGTAGATGTCGTTCTGCGTGTGGCGGAGGTAGTCGAGCTCGTGGCGCATGCGCCGGACTTCCAGCGCCTTCTCGATCTTGACCTCCATCTCCTCGATCTCGAACGGCTTCTGCACGTAGTCGAACGCGCCGCTCTTCATCGCCTCGACGGCGGTCGTGACGGAGCCGAACGCCGTCATCAGGATGACCGCGGTGGACGGATGCAGCGCCTTGGTCGTGCGCAGCACCTCGATGCCGTCGCTGCCACCCATCTTGAGGTCGCTCAGCACGACGTCGTAGAAGCCCGAGTGCAACCGCTCGATCGCCGCGTTGCCGTTGGGCGCCTCGTCCACGTCGTGCCCCGCCTCGGTCAATGCCCTGGCCAGGCCACGCCGCAACGCGTCATGGTCGTCCGCAACCAGAATCCGCCCCATAGTCGTCCTCGCTGCCTGAGGCCGCGTGTTCGCGGTCCCACCTGTCGGGCCAGGAGTGCCGTCCTGCCCGGCAACTTCCTACCGCAGCCAGTCCTCGCCGGTCGTCAGCGGCAGGGTGACGCGGAAGCGCGTCCCCTGCCCCGGCGCCGTCGCCAGGTCGATGTGGCCGTTGTGCGCGTCCACGATCTTCCGCACGATCGCCAGACCGAGGCCTGAACCCTGTGGCTTGGTCGTGAAGAACGGATTGAACACTCGTTCGAGCAACTCCGCCTGCACGCCCGGCCCATCGTCGGCCACCTCGACGACCAGCGTCGCAGAGGGATCCTGCCCGCCAGGCATCGCGACCGGTTCCTGGTACTCTTCGCCCTGAGCGGCCGTGATGGCGATCGTGCCATTGCCGCCCAGCGCCTCCAGGGCGTTGATGATCAGGTTGCTGAACAACTGGCACAGCTGATGATGGTCCGCCTGGATCAGCGGCAGCTGTTCCTGGATGTTCATCGTGACATTGACGCCGCCGCGCGCCACCTTGCGCTCGGCTGTCGTGACCGCGTCGTGCAGCACCTGTGCGATCGACGTGCGCTCGACCTGCAACCGGATCGGCCGGACGAAGTCGAGCACCTCGAGGACGATCGCATTCGCGATCTTCGCCTCGCTGATGATGTCGTTCAGCAGGGACTGCGCATCCGGCGAGTCGGGGATCCGCCGGCGCAGGAGGCCGGCCATGACTTCGATGCCGGCCAGCGGGTTCTTGACCTCGTGCGCGATCGTGGCCGCCATCTCGCCCAGCGCTGCGAGCCGATCGCGCAGCCGTTCACGCTCCTCCATCTGCTCGACGAGCGTCAGGTCCTTGAAGAACAGCGCCGCCCCTTCGGGTTCGCCGCGTTCATCGAGGATGAGCGAGAGCGTGTAGCCGATGACCTTGCCGGATGGCTTGAGTCGAATCTCCGCGCGGTTGGGCAGATGCGCCAGGTCGAATGAGGCTCCGAGGATCCTGATGACGTCCTGCTGTTCGCTGAGCACCTCGGTGTACGGCCGGCCCACATCGTTGTCGTGCGGCTGGATGTCGAAGATGCGATACGCGACCTGGTTCATCATCCTGACCGTGCCGTCGCGCGTGATGGCCAGGACGCCGTTCCGCATGCTCTGAACCATCAGGCGGAAGAACCGGTCGGTCACCGGCGTGCCGGGTTCGGTGGCATCCGCGACGGCCGGGGCGACCAGCTTCCGCGTTCGGACGGGCTGGGCCGCCGCCGCGCGCGAACGCCGTTCGGGAGGGTCGCTCATGGCGTGTGGGTGGTCCTTCTCAGTAAACAGAGGCGCGAGTGATTTCAATAGTGTAACCGTCGCCCGACTTGCTGCCAAGCTGCTTTGGTCCATGTGATCCTGGTGACGTGTCGCGAGGTGATTCGCGATTCAGGGCGAATGGACGGGCAAAGCCCATGCCCGGACCTTGAAGTTCAGTACGGGTGTGAAATAGCTGAAAAAGCAGGACTTGACGAAGGAATGGAGCTGACCTGGTTACGGATGCGTAATCAACTGCTCAACTCCGAGCGGTTGGCCCGTCGATCGTTCCCTGCAACTCTTCCCACTGGTGCATGAGGTCACCCACCTCCCACATCAGGGCCTGGTGGCGGTCGACGATGGGCTGGGCGGCGATGCGATCGTCGTAGAACCCGGGGCTCGCCATCTGGACTTCGAGTGCCTTGATCGCGGTTTCGCAGCCGGCGATCCGCTCTTCGAGGTCCGCCACGCGAGCCTTGGCCGCTTTGGCCGTGCGGTCGCGCCGGCGTGCCTCGATCTGCGTCTGGCGTCGCACCTCGCGGTCGTCCGTGCCGGGCGACCGGCCTGCCTGTCCGGCGGCCTTGGTGGGCGCCTCATGGTGCTGGCGCGGATGCGCCTTCTGCGAGTGGGCCGCCTGGGGCGTGTCCGGGGCCCGGTTCGATCGGACCTTCGGCTGAACGGGGCGCGCGTCGGAAGCCGCGTGCGCCTTCGACCAGAGGAATTCCTCGTACCGCCCCGGATAGCTGTGGGCCTCGCCGCTGCCAACCTCGACGATCCGGTTGGCGAGCTTCTCGACGAAATACCGGTCGTGCGACACGAAGATCAGCGTGCCGCCGTAGTCCGCGAGCGCCTCCAGCAACACGTCCTTCGAATCCAGATCGAGGTGGTTGGTTGGTTCGTCGAGCAGCAGCGTGTTCGACGGCCGCAGCAGCATGCGTGCGACCGCGAGCCGCGTGCGTTCCCCGCCCGACAACACGCCGACGCGCTTGTAGACATCGTCGCCCGAGAAGAGGAAGCCCCCGAGGATGTTCCGGATCGCCGGCACCATCTGGTTCGGCGAACCGCTGGCGAGCGTCTCATAGACCGTCAGATCCGGGTTGAGCCGCGTGGCTTCGTCCTGCGCGAAGTACTGCGCCACCACCTGGTGGCCTTCCTGACGATGGCCCGAGTCGGGGGCCTCCGCGCCGGCGATCATCCGCATCAGCGTCGACTTGCCCGTCCCGTTCGGTCCGACGAGCGCGATGCGGTCGCCCCGCTCGATGTGCAGGCTCGCGCTGGCGAAGACGACGTTGTCGCCGTATGCCTTGCGGATGTGTTTCAGCTCGAACACCGTCCGGCCGCTCTTCACCGATGTCGGGAACGAGAAGTGGACGCGTTTCCGCTCGGGCGGCACCTCGATGAGGACGACCTTCTCCATCATCTTGATCCGGCTCTGCACCTGGGCGGCCTTCGTCGCCTGGTAGCGGAACCGGTCGATGAACATCTTCATCCGCGCGAGTTCCTCGTCCTGCTGGCGCTTCGCGTCGCGCGCCCGCTCGAGCTTCGCCTGACTCTCCGCCAGGTAGTGGCTGTAGTTGCCCGGATAGTCGTTCAGCGTCCGGAGATAGACCTCGGCGATGCGGGTGACGACCGTGTCGAGGAAGTAGCGATCGTGCGAGACGAGGATGACGGCGTGTGGGTACTCGTGCAGGTAGCCCTCGAGCCAGTTCCGGGCCTCGAGATCGAGATGGTTCGTCGGTTCGTCGAGCAGCAGCAGGTTGGGACGCGCGAGCAGGAGTTTCGCGAGGGCGATGCGCATCTGCCAGCCGCCCGAGAACGTCTCCGCCGGGCGCTCCAGGTCGCGCTGGCTGAAGCCGAGGCCCTGCAGGACCGTCGCAATCTTCAGGTCCATGCTGTAGCCGTCGCTCAGACGGAAGCGGTCCTGCAGATCGCTGTACCGCGCGAGCATCTGCTCGTGCTCCGCATCCGGGATGTCGGGATGACCGAGGCGATCCTCGAGTTCGTGCATCTCGGCCTTGATCGCGAGCAGCGGCTGGAACGCGAGTATTGCCTCCTCGTAAACCGTGCGGCCGGAATGCGTCAGACCGTCCTGCGGGAGGTATCCGACCGTCAGATCCGACGGTTTGACGACCGATCCTTCGTCGGCCTCTTCGAGATCCGCGAAGATCTTGAGGAGCGTGGTCTTGCCCGAGCCGTTCGGTCCGCAGAGACCGACACGTTCGCCGTCGGAGATTTGCCAGGTGACATGGTCGAACAGGACACGGTCACCGAAGGACTTTGTGAGGGAGGAAATCTGGATCATCCGGCAGGCTGCGCACGCAGGGGTCGGGCTTGGTTATCGCGATCGGTCCATTCGAAGGGCTCGTCGGAGGGACACGTGCCCCCCGTGTCAATTGTGCGCGAAGTCGTGTGTGCGAGGAAAGTGTGCGAGATCGCTCACAAGGGAGAACATGATAGCACACGGCCACTCGGTTCCCGGACGTGGACGGGCGCGGCTCGGGGGAAGCGTTGTCCGTAAGATACTGCAGGGACACAGGTAAGCTCCGAGGCCTCTCCGGAGTCGGACGCGCAGCCGAGTTGGCGCGGCCCTCGCATGACGGTAGATGGGCGCCCACGCGTTCTTGCGTGTACTGGCGCCCGCTCGTGCCCCGCGTGGTGTGGGGACCCGTCGGCGGGAGGACAACCATGAACAGCGCCCAGCGGACAACTCGAACGCGCCCCGTCGAAGTCCTGGCGCTGCTCGTCCTGACCGCGGCCGTCCTGGCCCTTCCCGCGCCGGCCGCCGCGCAGTCCGCGAGCGCTCCATTGGCCGTGCCCGTCCGCGCGGTCCGATCATGTTCGGTGGACAATTCCGGCGCGCCGACGGTCCCGAAGTCGCCATACGTGCCGGTCGCCGCGAACCAGAACCAGCAGGTGACCATCAGGTGCGGGAACGGCGCGGTCACCTATCCGGTTCAGCCAGGCCTCACGGTGAATCCTGCGAGCACAAGGACCACCGTTGCCACGAGCGCCGACGGTCGTGGCGCCAGCATTCAGTTCTGATCCTGCCTCGAGAAGCGACGCATCCTTCCTCTTCTCCTCCGGGAGTCATTGGGGCACGACGCCGTCCCAGAGCAGCAGTCGCCGGGACGACCCTGGCGCCGCGGCTGGGCCGGAAGAGCTGCGCGCGGCCACAGACGGTCGCGAATTCTGCGCCAGTCCTTGGGGCTTTTCGGGCGCTTATAATGGAGAGCGACGCTCACTCGCCAGATCGATTCATCGGTCGTCCGTCTTTTTGTTGCCGGCCATCGTCTTAAGGACAGAACTGAAGTAGCCAGGTGACCTGTTCCGCGGCAGGGCGGTGTCCCCGGCTGGTGCCGGATGGCCAGACAGCGGAATCACTCCGCGAGTGATTCTGGGGACGGACGTTCGGATGCGAGGCGTCGGGGGAGGACCTCCTGCAGGACGTGGCTGTTCTCGTCGAATTGACCGACGAAGAACTTGTCGAGCGATCAGTCGGTGGCGACACCGACAGCTTCAACCAGCTCATCAAGAGGTGGGAGAGGCCGATTTTTGCCCTTGCGTACCGCACGATAGGCCGTGAAGACGATGCGCGGGATGTGTGCCAGGAGACATTTCTCCGCGCCTTTCGTGGACTGGGCGGCTTCAAGGGGCAGGCGAAGTTCTCGTCCTGGCTGTATCGGATAGCCCTCAACCTGTGTCGTGACTGGATGCGTCGCGAGCGCAGGGCGCCGGTGGTGGCCACTCCGGACGGGGTGGACCTGGTCGAACTGGCCGGCGAGGGTGAGGGGGTCGAACGCCTGGACGACAAGGTCGTGCGGCTGGACCTCAGCCGAGCGGTTGCCAGGGCGATGCGGCAGTTGCCAGAGGATCAGCGAACGGCCGTCCTCCTGAAGGAGTACCACGGACTGACCTTTCAGGAGATCGCGGACATGCTCGGATGCCCGCTGAGCACCGTGAAGACCCGACTCTACCAGGGGCTCACGGTCCTGCGGCGGGAACTCGAGAGCAAGGGTATAGGGTCGGCCGTCCTGGGTGGGGCCGGGACGGTCGGATCGAGGACGTCCGGACTGCGACAGGCGACGAAGAGGGTGGTATGACTGACGGTTTCAGCTGCGCGGACAAGGAGACATTGGTCTCGTACGTCTACGGCGAGTGCGACGCGGCGACCCGGGATCAGGTCGATGCGCACCTGGCCGTGTGTCCGGAGTGCACGGACGAGATTCGTGGCTTCGGCCTGGTGCGGACCACGCTGGCGGAGTGGACGCCACCGGCGCGCGCGGTCGGCTTCCGCCTGGTGCGCGACGAGGCCATCGAAGCCGCGCCGGCTTCGGCACACGTTCTGCGCCCGCCTCGATGGTGGCAGACGTCCATGCCCCTGTTTGCGCGGGCGGCAGCCGCGGTGCTGCTCGTCGCCGGCGGTGCGGCGCTCGCGAACGTGGAAGTGCGCTACGACAAGGACGGCTTGGTGGTGAGGACCGGCTGGCAGCACCCAGGCGGCCCGGTGGCTGGCGTGTCGCCGGTGGCTGCGTCCGGCGGAGTGGAACAGGCCGCGCGCCTACCCGGTGAAGCCACATCGGCCGGGTGGCAGACGGAGTTGACCGCACTCGAGCAGCGGCTGCGGAATGAGATGCGCGTGCAGATCGCATCTACGCGCCCGGCATCGTCGCCGTCGATGGTGCGGGCGGCGAACGCCGGATTCGACGAGAAGCAGTTCATGACGAGAGTTCGTGCCCTGCTCGACGAGAGCGAGCGGCGGCAGCAGAACGAGATGGCGTACCGCCTGAGTCTGGTCGCCGGTGACCAGATGCAGCGCCGCAACGAGATGATGATGCGCGTCCAGCAGGGCATCGGGCTCGATTCGTCGCGCGTCCGCCCGAAGACCACCCTGTTCGACGTCTCGCTGAAGAAGCAGCCGGAGTAGAAGAGGCGGCGAGCCCCTCGACGTCGATTGGGGCGAGCCGACGGGGAACCTACCGAGCGTGGTCGGTGTCGAAGCAGACAAGGGATCGTGCCGGACGGCTCACTTTCACATAGAATTGACCCTATGCTGCGCCGCACCTCTTTCTTGCTGCCCTGCCTGCTCGTCGTGGTTGCGTTCCTCGGCACCGGCTGCCGTTCGCGCGCCGTGGATCTGGCCAAAGCGCTCGAGGTGACCGATGTCACCACCGGCTTCTTCGATGCCGGGATTGTCGAAGGCACCAAGAACAAGCTCGTGCCCAGCATCTCCTTCCGACTGAAGAACCGGGACAACGGGACGATCGTCAGCGTCCAGGCCATCGCCAAGTTCAGTCGAGTGGGTGAACCGGAAGAGTGGGGTTCGGCGCCGTACGTGCGGGCGATCGGGCCTGAGGGTCTTCCCGCGGGCCAGTCCACCAGTCCCATCGTCGTCCGCTGCGACCGGGGCTATACGGGTGAGCAGCCGCGGGCGCAGATGCTGCAGAACCGCCAGTTCGTCGACGTCCGCGTGGAGTTGTTCGCGAAGTACATGGCGAACAGCTGGGTGAAGATGGGCGACTATCGCATCACCCGGCAGTTGCTCACGCGGTAGGCCGCTTTCGCGGCCCACTCGTTCCACGCCGCGTCGGCGGGGCGAGCGTGCCCTCATCCTTCATGCTCTGGAGGATGTTTCCACCATCGGCACGAATCGAACCGGTGCCACGTCGCGCGTGGTCACCTGGCCATCGCGACCCTTCTCGATGAGCTGCAGGACCTGAGCGTCGGATGGGCCGACGGGGATGGCCATGCGGCCGCCCGGTGCCAGCTGCGCGATGAGCGTCTGCGGCACCTGCGGGGGGGCGGCCGTCACAATGACGATATCGAACGGCGCGCGATCGGGCCAGCCGTCGTAGCCATCGCCCAGGCGGACGTGCACCGTCGCGTACCCCAGTCGGACGAGTCGCTCCTGCGCGTCGCGCGCCAGGGCGTCGATCGTCTCGATCGAGAAGACCTCGGCGACAACCTGCGCGAGCACCGCCGACTGATAACCGCAACCCGTGCCGATCTCGAGCGCGCGGTCGGTCGACGAGGGCCGGACCAGTACGGTCATCAGGGCCACGATGAAGGGTTGAGAGATCGTCTGCTGGTGTCCGATCGGCAGGGGCGAATCCTGGTAGGCCCGGGATTGCTGGTCGGGCGGGACGAACGCGTGGCGTGGCACGGCGCGCATGGCCCCGAGGATCCGTTCGTCTCGAATGCCACGGACGACAATCTGCTCGGTGAGCATGCGCTCGCGCGCTTCTGCGAAGGCATCTTCGACCATGCGTGATTATCGCACCGACCGGCGTGCGATTCCTTGATGACCGGCTGTCTGCTTCCCATCTATAATCGTGCCAGTGCCCGTCGATACGTCTTCTCGTCTTCTCGAACGTCGTCTCGGCCCGCTGGACGCTGCCGCGATCGTCATTTCCAATGTCATCGGCGTCGGGATCTTCATCACGCCGCGGATCATTGCGACGGCGACTCCGCACCCGTTCGTCTTCATCGGGGTGTGGGTGGCCGGAGGCCTGCTGGCTTTCGTCGGCGCCATGGCCTACGCCGAACTCGGCACGTTGCGGCCGAGGTCGGGCGGTGAGTACGTCTATCTGCGCGAGGGGTTCGGCCCGCTGGCCGCGTTCCTGACCGGCTGGACGTCGTTTGTCGCCGGCTTTGCCGGCGCGATGGCGGCCGGCGCGCTCGGTGTGTCCGAGTATCTGGGCCGGTTCATCCCGGCCGCGGGCGATGCCACCCCGTTGCTCACGATTCCCGTGCCGTGGCTGCCGCTGGTGTTCTCGCGGCGCAGCCTCGTCGCGCTGTCGGTGATCATCGCCCTGGCTCTCATTCACATCCGCGGTCTCGGTCCCGGTCGTCTCGTGCAGAACGCGCTGGCCGGCGTGAAGGTCGGCGCGCTCGCGCTGTTTGTCGCCATCGGCCTGAGCTTCGGCCACGGCAGCCTGACGCATCTCGCAGACGTGTCCGTGTCGACACCACTCAACCTGCCGCTCGCGTTCATCCTGGTGATGTTCTCGTATAGCGGCTGGAACGCGGCATCGTACGTGGCCGAGGAGATCCGCGATCCCGGACGGAACGTGCCCCGCGCACTGGCGCTCGGCACGGGCACGGTGGTCCTGCTGTACGTCGGGTTGAACGTCCTCTACCTGTACGCCGTGCCGATCGGCGAGATCGCCAACGGTGGCCAGTCGGAAATCGCCATGGTGGCCGCGGAGCGACTGCTCGGACCGGTGGCCGCGACGCTGCTCGGCGCGCTGGCGGTTGTCGTGCTCTCGGGGAGCTTGAGCGCGATGACCGTGGCGGGGCCGCGCGTCTACTTCGCGATGGCCCGCGATGGGGCGTTCTTTCGGTTCGCCGCCCGCATCCATCCCCGGTTCCACACGCCGTGGGTGTCGATCCTCGCGCAGGCCGTCTGGGCTTCGGTGCTGGTGTTGACGAACACCAAGGACCAACTCGCCGAGTACACCGGCTTCGCGGTGCTGCTCTTCTCGGCGATCGCCGTCAGCACGGTCTTCGTCATGCGCCGCCGTCATCCGGACGAGCCGCGGCCGTTCAAGGCGTGGGGTTATCCGGTGGCGCCTGCCATCTTCGTCGTCGTCTCACTCGCCATCACCGTCGCGGCCATCGCCGGCCGACCGGGGCCGTCGCTGCTCGGCGCCGGGATCATCGCGGCCGGGATTCCCATCTACTGGATCTTCAAGGCGCGGAACAAGGACGCCGGGCTGTAGGCGTTCTCCTGGATGAACGACGGGCCCTTGTCGGGCCGCTCACTCGATGTCAGGATCAGCACGCTCGGGGGGTCCATGCGATACATCTGTGGTCCGGTCCTCGTCCTGCTAGCCACCGCGAATCTGATCGCCGGCCAGGTGCCGGTCCGGACGCTGAACACTGACGAGCGGCTGGCCCGGGACATCTTCAAGGAACTGATCGAAATCGACACCACCGATTCGACGGGTGATTGCACGAAGGCCGCCGAGGCGATGGCCTCGAGGTTCAGGACGGCGGGGTTTGGACCCGGCGACGTCCAGGTGCTCGGGCCCTCCCCGAAGAAGCAGAACGTCGTCGCGCGCCTGCGAGGCACCGGCGCAGGCAGGCCGATCCTCCTCATCGCGCACCTCGACGTGGTCGAGGCGCGGCGCGACGACTGGTCGTTCGATCCGTTCGTGTTCCTCGAGCGCGACGGGTACTACTACGGGCGCGGCACCAGCGACATCAAGTCTGGCGCGGCCGTGCTCGCCGCCAACTTGATTCGGTTGAAACAGGAGGGCTACAGGCCGGCCCGCGACCTGATCGTGGCCCTCACGGCGGACGAAGAGGGTGGCACCGCGAATGGGGTCGAGTGGCTCCTGCAGCACCGAAAGGACCTGATTGACGCCGAGTACTGCCTCAACACGGATTCCGGTGGCGGCTCACTGCGACAGGGCGTCAAGACCGCCAACGAGCTCCAGACGTCGGAGAAGGTCTACCTCAGTTTCACGCTCGAGACGAGGAACAGCGGCGGACACAGCGCGCTGCCCGTGAAGGACAACGCAATCTACCACCTGGCAGAGGGGCTCTCGCGGCTCGCCCGGTTCGAGTTCCCGGCGCGCCTGAACGAGACGACCCGCGCGTTCTTCGAACGCATGGCTGGCGTCGTGAAGGGCGCGGTCGGCGCGGACATGAAGGCGGTTGCAGCCAACCCCCTGGACGCCGTCGCGGCAGCGCGGCTCGCGGCGGCCTCCGCCTACTACAACGCGCTCATGCGGACCACCTGCGTCGCCACTCGCCTCGAAGGCGGGCATGCGGACAACGCGCTGCCCCAGATGGCCCGCGCCACGGTCAACTGCCGGATGCTCCCGGAGGATTCACCGGGCGACGTGCAGGCGGCGCTGGTGCGGGTACTGGCCGATCCGGCAATCACGGTCAGGCCGAACGGAGCGCCGCGTCCCTCGCCCGCGTCACCCCTTCGCCCCGACGTCGTGCGCGGCGTCGAGCGCGTCACCACCGCCATGTGGCCGGGCGTGCCGGTCGTTCCGATCATGTCCACCGGCGCCAGCGATGGTCTGCTCCTGAGGCGCGCCGGCATCCCGGTCTACGGCGTCTCCGGGCTCTTCGACGACATCGACGATGTCCGTGCACACGGAAGGGACGAGCGAATGGCGGTCTGGGCCTTCTTCGACGGCCTGGAGTTCATGTACCGCCTGGAGAAGGAACTCGCCGGAGAACCCCTGGCAGCCGGCGAACGGCGCTGACAAACGTGCACGCCGCCCGCTTTGCGGGATGGAGGGGGCACCCCGACTACTGGCGCGGGGAGAACATCGGGTGCTCGAAGCTGAGGTAGAAGAAGACCGCCCGCTGCCCTGCGCTCGGCCCGACGCCAATCGGCACGGCAAACCCCGGAACGATTTGCAGGCCGCTCCTGCAGTTGATGGCCCAGCGGACACCCGGGCTGACCAACAGCGAATCGACGGTCTCGGTCGCGCTCGGCCCGCTCACCACCTGCCCCCGCGAGTAGATGACTTCGACCAGGCCGTTGAAGGTCGGACGCGCGAGCCACACGAGGCTCTGACCGACGCTGAAGCTGGCCGCCGTCGCGGAATCGCCGCTGGCGTTCCGCGCCTTCGGAACGACCGTCGCGCCTGCGTTGATGTGCGTGACGAACGCCTGGTTCAAGACGATGCTGATCGGCAGATTCACCTGGTAGCCCAACGCACCAGAGCCTCGGTACTGACGCTCGTCCCCGGTTCCCGCGATGAGCGAGAACCTGGGAGCGACGGCGACTTTCGAGTCGCCACTCCCCACCAGTTGGTAGCGATAGTTCAACGCGATGTCTCCGACGCCGACCCCGCCGTCAGCGGACGCCTCGACGTTCTGAACCGGGAGCGTGACGCTCAGTTGATGGCGCACGCCGGGGACCGGCCACTCCTGGGTGAACGAGTATCCCCAGTTGTTCCCGCGCAGATCGCGCTGCAGCGTGCTGATGTGCTGCACCACGCCTGGTTCCTGGTTGTAGGCCTCTTCGATCAGGAACGAGTTGTCCTGGATCGGCCGCTCGGCCTCCGTCGAGGGAGACGGCGTGGCCGCCGTCGCCGCCTTCGGGTCCTGAGGCGCCAGCCGCGCGGTGGGCGGGGAGGCCGGCCAGGCGCCGGACGCGGTTTCGAGACACGACACGAGCACGAGCCACCCAAGCATTCCTGACATCACGACTATCCTTCCTGACTACGAAATCCCTCCCGGCCGGCACTGCACCGCACCGCAGGTCGAGGCACTTCTACGGAGTGGCCGCGGGTCTCCTGCCGCTCGCCATGCGGAGTGCCGCGTCGGCCAGCCGCTCCAGCGGCAGCACCTCTTCGGCGGCACCAAGCAGGATGGCCTCGCGCGGCATCCCGAAGACGACACAACTCGCCTCGTCCTGCGCCAGCGTCCGGGCACCCGCCTGCCGCATCTCGAGCAATCCGTGCGCCCCATCGTTCCCCATGCCCGTGAGGATGACGCCGACGCCGTTCGCGCCCAGGGCCCGGGCGCACGACCGGAACAGGACGTCCACCGACGGGCGATGACGGTTGACCGGCTCGGAGACGGACACACGAGCCCGGTATTCGGCGCCGCTGCGCACGATGGTCAAATGGAAATTGCCGGGTGCAATCAAGGCGTGCCCGGGCAGCACACGGTCGCCATCGGACGCCTCGCGCACGCGGATCTGGCACAGGCTGTCGAGACGCTCCGCGAAGCTCTTCGTGAACTTCTCCGGCATGTGCTGCACGACGACGACGCCTGGTGAGGTGGGCGGCAGGGCGCCGAGGAGTTCTCTCAGGGCCTCGGTGCCGCCCGTCGACGCGCCAATGGCCAGCACCTTGTGCGTCCCGTCGAAGTGAGCCACGGTCTCGGCCGGGCGCGCCTGCGCTGGACGCGGGCGCGTCCGCCCGGCCACAAAGCGGTGCGCGGATGCGGCTGCCTTCACCTTGTCCACGATCTCGTCCGCGAGGTCGACCGTGCCGCGGGCGACGTCGATCCTGGGCTTGGTGACGAAATCGACCGCTCCCAGCTCGAGGGCGCGCAATGTGGTCGCGCAACCCCGTTCGGTGAGCGAGGACACCATGACCACCGGCATCGGGTGCGCGCGCATCAGTTTCTCGAGGAACGTCAGCCCGTCCATGCGCGGCATCTCCACGTCGAGCGTGAGCACATCCGGGCGCAGCGCCTTGATCTTCTCGATGGCGCCGTATGGATCGTGAGCGACGCCGACCACCTCGAGCGCCGGGTCTCGCGAAAGGAGGTCGGACAGCAACTGGCGCATCAGCGCCGAGTCGTCCACGATCAGGACGCGATGTCGTAGGAGCACGGCTCGGTTCCCCCTCCCGAATTCGGATTACAGTGCCCCGCTTCGTCCGACACGACCTGCGACATCTCGCGGGCACCGAGCGGCCGCACCATCGCGCGGCCGCCGGCGGTGGAGAACCGGACCTCGATCGGCCTGTCGCTGCCGAACTGATGGGCCACGAGCGGTATGTCCTCACGCCGCAGGTAACTCGTGACGAACTCGACGTTCTGGCGCGGCACGCTGGTGCGGGAGTGACCGAGCCAGGGTGCCTCCGTTCCACCGAAGGCCTTGGCCTGCAAACGTCTGCGGTCGCCGCCGAGTCGGACGATCTCGGCGATCAAGAGCCGCATCGCATCGACGCCGTAGCGCCCGACGCCGTGCCCGGTGGGTGGAGTCGTGGCCGAGGCTCCGGACCCGGGCTCCGCGTCTTCGCCACCCGGGAGCAGGAAATGGTTCATGCCGCCGACTCCTGCGACCGGGTCGAACAGGCACGCGGCCACGCAGGACCCCAGAACCGTGCGCAGGACGACCGGCTCGCGGCTGGCGGACACACCGCCGAGCGGCACCGTGACCGACGGGCCGTGCGCCGCCCGATGAAGCGGTGTGGATGACCGGCTGCCTGCGAGCCGGTAGGTGGTCTGCCCGACCGTCTCGAACGCAGGGCAGATGCCGAACAGGTTCTCGGAATGGCCAAGGAAGAGGTAACCCCCTGGCCGAAGCAATTCGGCAAACCGCGACACCACTCGCTGCTGCGTCGGCCGATCGAAGTAGATGAGGACGTTGCGACAGAAGATGGCGTCGAACGGGCCGCGGACCTGCCAGGCCCGGTCGGCGAGGTTCACCTGCCGGACCACGACCATCTCGCGCACCTCGGGCCGCAGCTGGACGCTGCCGGCGCACGACCCCACGCCGCGGAGGAAGTACCGGCGCCGCATATCCTCTGGTAGGTCGGCCATGGCGTCGGCCGAGTACCGCGCCTCGTCGGCCCGTTGCAGCACATCGGTGTCGACGTCCGTCGCCAGGACCTTCGCGTCCCAGCCCAGGCGGCCGTGCAGCGCGTCGCGCAGCGTCATGGCGATCGAGAACGGCTCCTCGCCGGTTGAACACCCGGCGCTCCAGACATCCAGTCGGCGTGGCCGGCCCAGCGTTGAGGCCTTCACGAGGTCGGTCAGGAATGGCCCGCCGAGGAACTCGAAGTGATGGCCCTCCCGAAAGAACGATGTCTTGTTCGTGGTGATGCAGTTCACCATCTCGGTCAGCTCGTCTCCGCCTGGGTCCTCCGTCGTCAGATAGTGATAGTAGTCCGCGTATGTCTCCATCCCGAGGTGCCGCAGCCGTTTCGCCAGGCGCGACGCCACGAGCTGCACCTTGCTTGGACCGAGTGAGATGCCGACCACGCGATAGATGAGTTCCTGGAAGGCCTGGAACTCCTCATCCGTGATGCTGGACTCGGTCGAAGTCCACGGGTGGCCGGCACGGGTTCGCGTCGTGCCGGCCATACCGCGCCGTGCGGAGAGGGAAGGTGTATGTCCCATTGGTCGTCGCGCCCCGCTCAATCTCAGAATTCGACGAACCCGCTGTCCTGCGCGTTGAGGTTCGACGCGTCAGTCGGCCTGACCGTCATCGACGGGGGCGCCGGACGGGAAGCCGTCATGCGCGCGACCGTCTTCTTCTTGACCGTCGGCGCAACCTCGGTCCGCCGCGCGCGGGCGCGCACCGCCCGGTGGTCCTCACCCTCGGCTTCGAGCTTGAACCGGGCGACGAGGTCCTGGAGCTGCTCGGCCTGCGCCGCCAGCGATTCCGCGGTCCCGGACATCTCTTCGGTCTGAGACGCGTTGGCCTGCGTGACCTGGTCCATCTGACTGACCGCCTTGTTGACCTGGTCGATGCCCGACGTCTGCTCGCGCGACGCGGCGGCGATCTCCGAGACGATGTCGGTGACGTGCTTGACCGACGTCATGATCTCCTGGAGCGTGGAGCCCGACTTGTTCACCAGCTCCGACCCGGCCTCGACCTTGCGGACCGAGTCCTGGATGAGCCCCTTGATCTCCTTCGCCGCCGTCGCGCTCCTCTGCGCCAGGTTGCGGACTTCAGCGGCGACCACCGCGAAGCCGCGTCCCTGTTCGCCGGCGCGGGCCGCTTCGACCGCCGCGTTGAGCGCGAGCAGGTTGGTCTGGAACGCGATCTCGTCGATGGCGGTGATGATGTCGGCGATTCGCTTGGACGCCTGGTTGATCTCGGCCATCGCGCCGACGGCCTCACTCACCACCTGGCCGCCCTTCTGCGCCACGTCGCGGGATCCGCTGGCCAACTGGTTGGCCTGCTGGGCGTTGTCGGCGTTCTGCTTGACCGTCGACGTGATCTCCTCGAGACTCGCGGCGGTCTCCTCGATGCTGGACGCCTGTTCCTGGGCGCCGCTGGCGATCTCCTGAGACGCAGAACTGAGCTGCTGCGATGCCGCAGCCACGTTGTCCGCCACCGTCCGCACCTCTTCGAGCGCCTTGCGGATGCCGCCGACGGCCTGGTTCAGCGCCGTGCCGAGCTGACCGGTCTCGTCCGTGCTGGTAACCTCGAGCCGCTGCGTGTAGTCGCCGTTCGCGACGGCCTGGAGCACCGTGACAGCCGCCCCAAGGGGCTTCGCGATCATTCGCCCGATGCCGTAGCCGACGCCGATGGCGAAGAGGGCCGCCAGAACGATAAGGACCACCATCGTCCGAACCGAGCTCTGGTAGACAACGTCGGCCTCGTCGAACGCTCGCCGGCCGAGTTGATCCTTCCACTTGGTCACCTCGTCGAAGCGCGCTCTGATTCCCCTGGCGGTGTCCCTCGACCGCTGGAGGACCGTCGCAGCCTCGTCCTTGCGGCTCGACTGATCGAGGTTCAGCACCAGGCGGACGTCGCTCTCGTAACTGGCGAACATCTGCTTGATCTCGGCGAACTTCGCCTTCTCCTCGGCCGACGTGGCGCTCTTCTCGGCCTTCTCGAAATGACCAGGGAACGTCGCGAAGTCGGCGTCGGCCTGTTGCGTCAGTTGCCGCGCATCCGCAGCATCCCTGGCGACCATCGCGGTGGCCACGACCCGGCCGATGTCGAGCAGCAGCGCGTCGGCGTTCTTGGTCTCCATCGAGCCCATCATGTCTCGCTGGTAGAGCGTGTCGAGCATTTCATTGGTGACATTCACGTCGTGGAGGCCAAGGTACCCAATGCCCACCATGACAGCAATCAGCACCGCAAAGGCGCTCATCAACTTCGTCATCGTCTTCAGATTGGCGAACCGCTTCATAACATCTCTCCTTCGAACTTCCCGATCAGTACCCAACACTTCAAGCGGCGGCCGAGGCCTCCACCAGTTCTCTGTTTCCGAGCACACGCTCGATGTCCAGCAGCAGCACGAACTTCTCGCCGGCGCGGGCCATCCCCCGCAGGAAGGACGTGTCGATGCCGTCCCCGAGTTCGGGCGCCGGCTCGATCTTGTCCTCGGGCAGGTTCACCACGTCCGACACCGCGTCCACGACGAGGCCGAACACCCGGGCGCCGACCGTCACGACGATGACCACGGTGAACTTGTCGTACTCGGCGGCGGCCATCGAGAACTTCGCGCGCAGATCGACGACGGGCACGACCGTGCCGCGGAGGTTCATCACGCCCTTGAGGTACACGGGCGCGTTCGGAATCGGCGTGATCGCCGAGTAGCCTTTGATTTCCTGGACCCTCAGGATCTCGACGCCGTACTCCTCCTGCCCGAGCGCGAACGTCAGATACTGATTGCCGTCGGCCGTGAACCCGGCCGTTTGAACGGTGCCTTCCTGTGCCATACCCTGCTCCTTCTTCATGCCACCGCGGCGTGCGCGGTTCGATCCATACCCCTGCTCGCGTCGGGCTGCCGCAACGCCATGCGAAGCAGTCCCTGCGCGTCGAGAATCAGCGCCACCTTTCCGTTTCCCAGGATCGTGGCCGCCGTCACGCCCTCGACCTTCCGGTAGTGCGTCTCCAGGCTCTTGATGACCACCTGCGACTGGCCGAGCAGTTCGTCCACCAGCAGCCCGAACCGGCGGCCATCGACCTCGACGAGCACGACCAGGCCGCGTGACGGGTCGGTTTCGCGCGGACTCACGTCGAACACACGGTGCAGGCGAACCAAGGGAACCAACTCGCCGCGCATGTCCACGACCTCGCCGTGCCCCAGGACGGGGCGCACCTGGTCGGGCCGGGGGCGGAGCGATTCGATGATGGCCGTCAGCGGCAGAACGTAGACCTGATCGCCGACCCCGAGCTGCAGGCCATCGAGGATGGCCAGCGTCAGCGGCAGCCTGATCTTGAAGGTCGTGCCGCGCCCGGTTTGGGTCGCGATGCCCACGTTGCCATTGAGCGCTTCGACGTTCCGTCGAACGACGTCCATGCCGACACCGCGCCCCGAGACGTCGCTGACCGTCGCGGCGGTCGAGAATCCGGGCTGGAACACGAAGGCGTGCAGCTGCTCGGGCGACACCTGTTCGTCCGCGCCCAGCCACCCGAGCGCGACTGCCTTCTCACGAATCCGCGCGTCGTCCAGCCCGCGACCATCGTCGGATACCTCCACCACGACGCCGCCGCTCTCGTAGCGGGCGTGGAGTCGGACGCAGCCGTCCTCCGGCTTTCCCGCGCGTCGTCGACCTTCGGTCGACTCGATGCCGTGGTCGATCGCGTTTCGGATCAGGTGCGTGAGCGGGTCGCTCAGACGTTCAACCACGGCCTTGTCGAGTTCGGTGTCAGCGCCGGAGACCTCGAGCTGAACCTTCTTGCCGCACGCCGTCGAGAGGTCGTGCACGAGGCGCGGGAACCGGCTGAAGATGGCGCCGATCGGCACCATCCTGATCGCCATGACGCGTTCCTGCAGTTCGCGCATGTGACGCTCGAGATCGCCGGCGGCCGCCAGCACCACCGGCAGCGTCTCGATCGTGAAGCTCGACAGCGCCTGCCCCAGCATCGACTGCGAGATCACCAGTTCGCCGACCAGGTCGACGAGCTTGTCGACCTTGTGGGTGTCGACGCGCATCGATGACGACTCGAGCGGCGCCGCGGTTGCGCGGCGATCGCCGCCGGCCCGCCGATCGCCGGCCGAGGCGGCCGGCCCTTCATGGATTGCCGGATTCAGAGCCGGCACCGGCGCAATCGTGATCCGGCAGTCGTCCTCGACGAACAGGAAGACGTCCCGCAGCGCCTCGGCGCCCTTGCCAGTCCGCACCCGGACGCGCCACGCCAGATGGCAGCTCTCCGGATCGAGCTCGTGGAGTGGCGGCAACGCCGACAGGTCGGCCTCGGTGTCGACGACCGTGCCGAGACCTGCGAGGTCGCGCAGGAGCAGCAGCGGATCCATCCCCTGACGAAACAGATCGCGGCTCGGAACGAACGACACGTCGAATTCGGTCATCGACGCGTCAGCTGTTGCCGCGCCCGCCGCAGCCAGAGCCTCTGCCGGAGCGTCGGCCGGACCGGACGTGCGCGGGCGTTCGTCCTCGCGGGCCGGTGTCGGCCGGGCGCTGCCCGGCCGAGGAACGCTTTCCGCGTCGGCGCTCGCGAGGAACGCCGTCAGGCGGGCGGACACCTCGTCCTCGGCTCCCTGCGGTTGCCCACCGGCCTTGGCCGTTGCCAGCAGCCCTTTCAAGGCATCGACCGCCTGGAGCAGCAACGCGGTGAGGTCCGGCGTCGCGCCCAACTGCCCGCCCCGCATCCGGTCCAGCACGGTCTCGAGCGAGTGGGTGAATCGGGCGACGGCCTCGAGTCCGAACGTGGCGCTACCACCCTTGATCGAGTGCGCGGAGCGGAAGATGTCGTCGAGCAGCGCGGGGTCGCCGGGCTCCGACTCGAGTCGCAGGAGGCCGGATTCCAGGTTGTCCACGTGCTCCGCGGCCTCGTCGAAGAACGTCGCGCGGAAGCGATTCATGTCGATCTGCATACGTGGTCCCCGATCCTGGAACAGCCACCCTATCGAACGACCTTGGCGATCACCTGGAGGAGTTGATCGGGGTTGAACGGCTTGACGATCCATCCCGTGGCTCCAGCCGCCTTGCCCTCCTGCTTCTTGGCGGCCTGCGATTCGGTGGTCAGCATCAACACGGGCGTGAACCGGCACTCGGGCCGTCGCCGCAACTCGCGGATGAACGTGATGCCGTCCATGGTCGGCATGTTCAAGTCCGTGATCACGAGGTCGACCCGGTGGGTGTCGAGTTGCTGCAGCGCCTCGACACCGTGTCCGGCTTCGACGGCTGTGAATCCCGCCTGCGACAGCGTGTAGGAGACCATCTGGCGAATCGAGACGGAGTCGTCCACGATCAAGATTGTCCGTTCCGTCATAACGCTTCCTCAGAACAGCTCGATGGTTCCCGGCTGCTGCTCGTTCGCGATCGCGCCGCCGGCTTCCCTCGCCTGAGCGTCGCGTTCGGCCCACATGGTGTAGCTGGCCTCGAGCGCCGCGAGCGGCGCAGCGTCGGACGCCTCGGCTTCCGGCGAATCGATCTCCAGTGCCGACGCGCCCGACAGATCGGCCGCGCACGCCTGAGCCATCTGGTCCAACGATTCGATCACGTGCCCGATGCGCTGGCCGACCGCGTCCTGGAACTGAAGCGCCATCACGGCAGCGTTGATGTCGCTGGCCAGACGCTCGGAGTTGGCCGACGCCTCCACGATGGTCTGTTGCAGGCCGTGACCGGCGACCGCAAGCGCCTCGAGCGCCGATTCGACCTCCCCGCGGCTCGTCTTCGCTTCCTCGAGTCCCAGTGACGCCGCGTGCTGGAGATCGGTCGACGTGTCGGCCGCGTCACGAACGACCTGCGTGAGGATCTGACGAATCGCGACGCTCGTGCGGTTCGAATCGCCAGCCACCTGCTGGATCTCCTTCGCCACGACGCCGAACGAACGTCCCTCGGCGCCAAACCGTGCCGCCTCGATGGCCGCGTTCAACGCCAGGATGCGGGTCGCGCGGGCCATCTTGTCGATGTCGTTGAGGATCGAGCCGATCTGGTTCAGGCTGCCTTCGAGCTGCGCCATCCTCGCCGCCGACTCCTGGGAGAGTTCGCTGTGCTTGACAACGCGCGTGAGCAGCCGATCGAGCGTCTGCCGGGCCGCGTGCACGGCGTCGTCCATGCCGGCGCGGGCGCGTCCGCCGGAGTGCTGCCCGGCGAGCCCCTCTCGCGCCAGCGTGACCGCCTCCCGCGCGCGCGTGGCAATCTGCTGGAAGCTCGCGCACACCGAGACCACCGAGTGTTCCACTTGCTGCGCGGTGTCCCTGAGCTGCGCGCCGAGGATTGGCAGGATCGAGAGCCGGTCGGTGAGTCTCCGGACGAGGTGTCGGGCCGCGTCGTTCATGACCGTTCGGGAACCAGGCGGTCGTACAGGCCGGCCAGACGCAGGCATTCGTTGAACCCGTCGCTCGCGTTCACGAGGGCCAGGCGGTGGTGGTCGCGGTTCAGGGCGGCGCCCAGAGCGATGAGGATCTGCAGGATCGCGGCGTCGGCGTGCTCGACCGCTTCGCAGCACACCGTCACGTCAGTGCCGCTGCGGGCCAGATCGAGCGCGGTCACGTGCAGTTGGCGAGCAGCACCGACCGTCAGCCGGCCTCGGAGCATCAGCCTCGGCGAGGTGGCGGAACGATCGATCTCGATAGAATGGCTCTCGGCGGTGTTCATCGTCTTCTCGTCGTGCGATAGGCACTGGCGCTGCGCCGCGGCACGGAGCCGGCTCAGCTTTGTGGACTCGGCAAGTCCGCATGTGTAGTCAATCGGCGGTTGAGGGCGGCGCTTGAATGTGGTGCGAAATGGGCGACTTCGGAGCATCAGCAGGCGCGGTCCACCGCTGGAGAACCACGCGAGTCCGATTCCAGGCTTGACCGGGACACGAAGAACCGTGCCATGCGGACGTCGATGAGCGACCAGGCCAGAGACGACAAGTTCAACGGATCCAGCATGTTCCGGCGACTGGACGCTCGGTGGATCGACGTCGGCGCGGCGGCGACAATCCGGCGCACGCGCTGGCGCATCAGCAGTTCGCGGACGATGAGGCCGGCTTCGGTCGTCTTGCCGAGGCCGACGTCATCTGCGATGAAGAGGTTGACACGCGGGAGGGCGCCTGGAACAGTGTCGGGTCCATGGAGGTGACCGAATTCCAGCGCAGCGTGCGGTAGTAGGCGGCGAACCACTTCGGAGGATCGAACTCGCCGCGAGCGCACACGAACGATCTCGCCCGTTGCCGGGGGGAGGTCTGGAGGACGCACAGTGAACCCTGGGGCCAAGTCCCGCCGATGACGGTCGCCAGGGAGGGTAGTGTCAAGAGGAAGCCGCGTCTTCAGTCCGCATCAGCGCCCACAGCGTGGCCAGCGCCAGGCTGCCGTCGGTCAGGGCGAACAGCAGGAACGCATCGGGCGAGTGTCGGAGGAAGTGGTCCACGACAAACGCCAGCGCGCCGACGCCCTTCAGCCACGGCCCCATCACCCACAAGTACCCGCGATAGGTCTCAGGCTGCCGCCACGGGAGGACGTAGCCGATTCCGATCGCAATCAGGAAGAGGCCGTTCAAGTCCGCGTGGATGGGTGGTGCCGGCGCCGGCACGTTGAAGAGCACGACCAGCAGCGGACGACCGACGATCAGGGTCAGGCCGAGCGCGACGTCGTAGATGCCGGAGACTGCTGCGATTGAGGAGAGGAGGCGGGCGCTACGAGCTGTGATGGATGCCACGGCTGAAGAACCTCTTGATGACCAAGAGCACCAGCAACAGCACCGTCACGAGGAGGAACTCGGGCAGAAACGCGTTCGCCAGCAAGCCGACGTCCTCGCGCACCGCCGACAGCCACGCCAGGCTCAGGAACGACAAGAGGCGCTCCCCGGAAGGATGAAGGATGAAGGATGAAGGATGAAAGGAGGAAGGCACCTGTTCAGCCTCCCTCCTTCCTGCGTCATCCTTTGTTCTAGCGTATCGGCTGCAACTCGCCGCGATAGGTGATGACGTCACGCGCGTCGATCTTCACCTCGAAGCTGAGCGTCTGGAAGCCCTTCGCGCGAATCTCGATGCGATGCGGGCCTGCCTCGAGATCGAGGTGCTGGAAGACCCCGTTGAAATCGTCGACGATTCCCATGTAGTACCCGTCGACGAACACCTCGGCGTCAGACGGTTCCACCTTCAGCTTCAGGCCGCCTTCGGGTCCCTGCCGGCCGGTGTCCTGATAGTACCCGCCACCGCCACCGCCGCCGTACCAGCCGGCGTACGGAGCCCCGCCGTATCCGTAGGGGCCGTACGGGTCGCCACCCCAGCATCCCCAGCCTCCCCACCACGTCGGCGGGCAGTAGAGAGACGCGAGGCCGATGGCCCCGTAGCTCCCGTAGTAGCCGTACGGGCCGTAGTAGCTGCCCTGATACCCGTAGTAGCCGTTTCCCCAGTAGCCGCCCTGGCCCGGGCGCGGCGCTTCTCCTTCACGCACGACCGCGCGGCCCGTGATGGGGTGACCGTCGCTCGGTCGGCCGCCTCGAGGAAGTGCGCGGCCGGAATCGCTGTTGCCGCCGCTCGACGAGCGGGGCGCACCGGTGCGGGGCGCCGAGGACCATGCACCACCTGACGCCGAGGACGACCCGCCACTACTGGGTGCGGAGTAGCTGCCGGAGTCGCCGCCGGACGACCCCCGCGGCACGGCCGTCCCGCCGCCGCCCGAACTGCCGCTCGACCCGCCACCCTGCGTCGGCCGGCCCTGCGCCGCCGCCGGACCCGCTGCCAGCATCAGCGCCAGGACCGCACCAGTGACTCCGAACACCAGCGGTTTCATAAATGCTCCTTCGGCACGCGACCTGCTCGCCGCAGACGCCACGCCTGACCCGTACATCGCAAGACACCTGCCAGCGCGCCGGGGCCGTGTCAGCACCAAATTACTCCGATTTTCCACCGGCCGCCAGCCCTCTTCCTGCCGGGCTGTCCCCGCCACAGCACAGCTGGCCGTTTCCTTGACACCTTTTTCGGCCATCCGATAGACTGCGAAGCACCGGCCAATCTGGTTCGGACCAACCCTGTTCACCCCGTCCCGACGTCTGCCTGCCATGATGCACAGCACCACGATTCTCGCCGTTCGCCACCAGGACCACGCGGTGCTTGCCGGCGATGGCCAGGTCACGCTCGGGGATACCGTCGTCAAACAGAGCGCGCGCAAGATCCGGCGGCTGTACAACGACAAGATCCTGGCGGGTTTCGCGGGATCCGCGGCCGACTCGTTCGCCCTGTTCTCGCGGTTCGAAGCGAAGCTCGAACAGTACCGCGGCAACATCGAACGGTCGGCCGTCGAACTGGCGAAGGATTGGCGAACCGACCGTATCCTGCGCCGCCTCGAAGCGATGCTGATCGTCATGGACGCGCGGTCCACGTTCCTGCTGTCCGGCAACGGCGACCTCATCGAGCCCGACGACGGGATCGTGGGGATCGGTTCGGGAGGCGGGTACGCGCTGGCTGCCGCACGCGCCCTCGCGAAGCATACGACGCTCGATGCGCGCACGATCGCCGAGAGCGCGATGGCGATTGCCGCCGGCATCTGCATCTACACGAATGGCAACATCACGATCGAAGAGCTGTAGCGTTTCAATGCCAATTTATCTGCCCGAATTGTTGTCCGCCTCGACCGAGTCGATGACGCCGCGCCAGATCGTCGCCGAACTCGACAAGTATGTCGTCGGCCAGCACAAGGCGAAGCGCGCCGTCGCGATCGCCCTGCGCAACCGGATGCGGCGCCAGAAGCTGGCGCCGGACATGGCCGAGGAGGTGGCACCGAAGAACATCCTGATGATCGGCCCGACCGGCGTGGGCAAGACGGAGATCGCGCGGCGCCTCGCGCGCCTCGCGCAATCGCCGTTCCTCAAGGTCGAGGCGTCGAAGTTCACCGAAGTGGGCTACGTCGGACGCGACGTCGAGTCGATGGTGCGCGACCTCGCCGAGATCGCCGTGGACATGGTCCGCGAGGAGAAGATGGACGAGGTGCAGCACAAGGCCGAGCACAACGCCGAGGAGCGGCTCCTCGACCTGCTGCTGCCGCCCCCGCCGCCGACGGCCGACGATGACCCGGTTGCGGCGCGCGAGCAGGCGAAGGCTACGCGCGAGAAGATCCGCGAGCAGTTGCGCGACGGCCGGCTCGACGAGCGGGTTGTCGAGATCGACGTGCGCGAGCGGTCGTTCCCCTCGTTCGAGATCATCGCCGGGTCCTCGGTCGAGGAGGTGGACATCAACATCAAGGACATGCTGCCGGGTCTCTTTCAGGGGCGCACGAAGAAGCGGCGCGTGAAGGTGGGGGAGGCGATGGAGCACCTGCTGCAGGAAGAGCAGCAGAAGCTCGTGGACATGGAGAGCGTGGCGCGCACGGCGGTCGAGCGCGTCGAGGATGCCGGGATCATCTTCGTGGACGAGATCGACAAGATCGCCGGGCGCGAGGGCGGGCATGGCCCGGACGTCAGCCGCGAGGGCGTGCAGCGCGACATCCTCCCGATCATCGAGGGGACGACGGTCAACACGAAGTACGGGATGGTGCAGACCGATCACATCCTGTTCATCGCGGCCGGCGCGTTCCACGTCTCGAAGCCGTCGGATCTCATCCCGGAACTGCAGGGCCGGTTCCCGATCCGCGTCGAGCTCGAGCCCCTCGGCAAGGACGAATTCATCCGCATCCTCACCGAACCGCAGAACGCGCTGGTCAAGCAGTACACCGCGCTGCTCGAGACCGAGGGCATCACGCTGGGGTTCCTGGCCGACGCCGTCGAGCGGATCGCGGACTATGCGACGCTGGTGAACGAGCGCGCCGAGAACATCGGCGCGCGGCGGCTCCACACGGTGATGGAGAAACTGCTCGACGAGATCTCGTTCGAGGCGCCAGACCTCGTCGAGAAATCGATTACTATTGATGCCGCCTACGTCGACCGCATGCTGGCCGACATCGTGAAGAACGAGGATCTGACACGCTACATCCTGTGATTCCTCCGACTCCTCGCGGCGTGCGTTCCGTCTGTGTGGCCTGTGGCCTGGCACTTGGCGTCGTGGCCGCGGTCATCACCCTGCCCGCCTGCGGAAAGAAGGGGCCGCCACTCGCACCGCTCATCACGCTGCCGAAGGCGCCGGAAGAGGTTCTCGGCCGGCGGTTCGGCGCCACGGTCTACCTGCAGTTCCGCGTCCCGCGCGCCAACGGCGACAACTCCGCGCCCGCCGACATCGAACGGGTGGACGTCTACGGATTCACCGGCACGCCGACGACCGACGCGGACATCTACAAGGAGGGCACGCTCGTGGCGTCGGTGCCGGTGAGGAAACCGCCCGACCCGGACGAGGACCGGCCGAAGCGCAAGGACGACACGGGGAAGGCGCCACGCGACGCCAAGCCCGCGACCCCGGCAGCCCCGCCGCGCCCGCCCGCCTCGCTGGAGAACGGGTTCGACCAGGGCGACACGATTGTCGTGACCGAGCCGATCGGCGCCGCGCAGTTGACCCCTGTCGTGCTGAAGAAGAAGCCCGTGGTGGTCGCCGCCGTGCCCGACGTGGCGCCACCTCTCGGGCCGCCGCCTCCGGGCGCGCTGCTGAGCCGCGTCTATGTCGCCATCGGCATCAATCACAGGGGACGGAAGGGACAGCCGTCCGAGCGCGTCTCGATCCCGTTGTTCGCGCCTTCGTCGGCGCCGTCGGCGCCGACCATCACGTACTCGGAGAGCGACGTGAAGGTCGCCTGGGCGCCGCCGCCGGACCTCCGGCTGCCGATCCAGCAACTGACCGCCGACAATGTGCTGGACTCCACGACCATCGGGATGGGATCCACGCCCGGCGCGTTCAACGTGTACGACGTGCCGCCGCCCGCCTCGTCGCCCACAGCCGTGAAGCTGCCATCTCCGCCGCCCGCCGGTGGTGCGATGCCGCGACCGCTCAACGACGCGCCGGTGACCGTGTCGCCGTTCGTGGATCCACGGGTGGAGTTCGGGAAGCCGCGGTGCTACGTCGTGCGCACGGTCAGCCGGGTCGGCCTGCTCTCCGTCGAGAGCGAGGCGTCGCCCGTGACCTGCGTGACGCTGGTCGATACCTTTCCGCCGGCTGCGCCGAGGGCGCTGGCGGCTGTCGCGAGCGGTGGGGCCATCAGCCTGATCTGGGAGGCCAACACCGAGCGCGACCTGGACGGCTACCTGGTCCTGCGAGCCGAGGCCGGCCGCGGCGATCCGACGCCGATCATCCAGGCGCCCATCAAGGAGTCGACCTACCGCGACGCGACCGTGAAGACCGGCGTGCGCTACGTCTACGTCGTCGTCGCCGTGGACACGTCGAAGAACCAGAGCGCGCCGTCGAACCGGGTCGAGGAGTTGGCGCGCTGACATCACAGCGAGGTGGAACGTGGACCGTATATACCGTATCGACTATCGCGGCTCGGCCAGCCATGTCATCGACCGTGACGGGCGGTTGTGCCTGCTCGAAGGGGATCTGTTCGGCGAGTTCCGCTGCGGCGGCGAGATCGCGCGCGGCGAATTTCCGCGCGACCTGCCGAAGGGAGCCCGGCTGCTGGCGCCGGTCCTCCCGTCCAAGATCGTTGCGATCGGGTTGAACTACAAGGACCACGCCGCGGAGCAGAAGAAGCCGCTGCCGGCCGAGCCGATGATCTTCATCAAGCCGTCGACCGCGGTCATCGCGGCGGGCGAGCCGATCCGGTTGCCCGCGGGCGTCGGGCGGATCGACTACGAGAGCGAAGTGGCCGTCGTCATCGGCAAGCGGGCGAGCCGGGTGCCGCGAGAGAGGGCGCTCGAGCACGTCCTCGGCTACACCTGCGCGAACGACGTGACCGCGCGCGACATGCAGAACCGGGGCTACCAGTACTCGCACGTGAAGGGCTTCGACACCTTCGCGCCGCTGGGCCCGTGCATCGCAATCGGCCTCGATCCCGCGAGCCTGGGTGTGCAGGGGTTCCAGAACGGCCAGGTCCGCCAGTCCTCGTCCACCACGCAGCTGATCTTCGGCGTGGACGCGCTCATCGCGTTCATCTCGGCCATCATGACGCTCTTGCCCGGTGACGTCATCTCCACCGGCACACCGTCGGGAATCGGCCCCCTGACCGCCGGCGACACCTTCACGGTGAAGGTGGACGGCGTCGGCGAACTCACGAACCCTGTTGAGAGTCTGTAACCATGAAAATCTTCCTCGATACCGGCAACTTCAAGGACATCGAATCGTTCCACGCGCTCGGGATCGTGGACGGCGTCACGACCAACCCGTCGCTCATGGCCAAGGAGTCGGGCAACCCCCGCGAGATCACGAAACGGATCTGCGACCTCGTGAAGGGCCCGGTGAGCGCCGAGGTGCTGGCGACCGACTTCGACGGCATGATCCGCGAAGGGCGGGAACTGGCGGCGATCGACGAGCACGTGGTGGTGAAGCTGCCGTTCGGCAAGGCGGGCGTCGGAGCCTGCTCGGTGCTCGCCAAGGAGAAGATCCGCGTGAACATGACGCTGATCTTCTCCGCCACCCAGGCGCTGCTCGCGGCGAAGGTCGGCGCGGCCTACGTCAGCCCGTTCGTCGGGCGGCTCGACGACATCGCGACCGACGGGATGAACCTGATCGAAGAGATCGTGGACATCTTCCAGAACTACGGCTACACGACCGAGATCATCGTCGCGAGCGTGCGGCATCCGATTCACGTCGTCCAGGCCGCGCGTCTCGGCGCCCACATCTGCACCTGCCCGCCCGCCGTCGTCGAGGCGATGTTCAAGCACCCGCTCACCGACATCGGGATCGAGCGATTCCTGAAGGACTGGCAGAAGGCACAAGCCGCCCGCTGAGCATGACGGGTCGGGACTCCCGAGCCGGGTTGTCCCGACCCTGTCAGCCGAATCGACCCACCGTCTTCCCGCCTATCCGCCTTGCGGCCCCCGTGCGCCTGCGCCAGGTGGCAGTTGCACTCCACCGCGCCATTTGGCATCCTGCACTGGGCCCACCTCTTCTCGAACCGGATACGACGTGAGGTCGCATGGACAAACGCGAACGCCTGGCGGAGCTCGAGGCACTGGCGGAACTCGGCGGAGGGGCCGCGCGGCTGAAACGGCAGCACCAAGCCGGCAAGCTGACGGCGCGCGAGCGGATGGAGTTGCTCTTCGACGCGGGAACCTTCGAGGAATTCGACAAGCTCGTCACCCACCGCTGCCGCGACTTCGGCATGGAAGAGCAGGTGATCCCCGGCGACGGCGTGGTCTCGGGCTTCGGACGCGTCGATGGCCGTCCCGTGTACGCGTTCGCGCAGGACTTCACGGTGTTCGGCGGGTCGCTCTCCGAGACCAACGCGGCGAAGATCGTGAAGATCATGGATCTGGCGGTACGCCAGGGCGCACCGGTCGTCGGCCTCAACGACTCGGGCGGCGCGCGCATCCAGGAAGGTGTGATGTCGCTGGCGGGGTATGCCGACATCTTCCTCCGCAATACGCTCGCGTCGGGCGTCGTCCCGCAGATCTCCGCCATCATGGGACCCTGCGCCGGGGGCGCCGTGTACTCGCCGGCCATCACCGACTTCACGGTGATGGTCGAAGGTACGAGCTACATGTTCGTGACCGGGCCCGACGTGATCAAGACGGTCACGCACGAAGAAGTGACCAAAGAGGATCTCGGCGGTGCGATGACCCACAACGCCAAGAGCGGTGTCGCGCACTTCGCCGTGACCGACGACCGCGAGTGCCTGCTGCTCATCCGTGACCTGCTCGGCTTCCTGCCCGGCAACAACGTGGACGAGGCGCCGCGCGGCGCGACGACCGATCCCGTCGACCGCGAAGACGGGGCACTCGACACGCTGGTTCCGGATTCGCCCAACCAGCCGTACGACATCCTCGACCTGATTCACTCGGTCGCCGACGACCGCAACTTCCTCGAGGTCCACCGCCACTACGCGCGCAACATCGTGGTCGGCTTCGCCAGGCTGGGCGGACGATCGGTCGGCATCGTCGCGAACCAGCCGGCACACCTCGCGGGTACGCTCGACATCGATGCGTCGGTGAAGGGTGCGCGCTTCGTCCGGTTCTGTGATGCGTTCAATATTCCGCTGGTGACGTTCGAAGATGTCCCGGGCTTCCTGCCCGGCACGACGCAGGAGTTCGGCGGGATCATCCGCCACGGGGCGAAGCTGCTGTTTGCCTTCGCGGAGGCGACGGTGCCGAAGGTGACCGTCATCGCGCGGAAGGCGTACGGCGGCGCGTACTGCGTGATGGCGAGCAAGCACATCCGCACCGACATCAACTTCGCCTGGCCCACGGCGGAAATCGCCGTCATGGGGCCCGAAGGCGCAGTCAACATCCTCTACAAGCGCGAGCTCGACGCGGCAGCCGACCCCGCAGCCCTCCGCGCCTCGAAGGTCGCCGACTTCCGCGAAAAGCTCGCCAACCCCTTCGTGGCGGCCAGCCGCGGCTTCCTCGACGAGGTGATCCAGCCCCGGACGACGCGCCGTCGGCTCATCGCCGCGCTGGCGTCGCTCGATTCGAAGCGCGACAAGAATCCGCCCAAGAAACACGGCAATATTCCGCTCTGAGGCGCCGTAACGTTCAGCCGCCAGCCCTTCAAGGCTGGATGGGCCGAGCCGCGGGGCGGCCAGGGGCCCGGACCGGCCTCCGAGGCCGTTAAATGCTAGAATGCGTAGGGACTTCTGTCACGACGGGCCGGCTGCTGCATGAAGGTTCTCATCGCCAATCGCGGGGAAATCGCGGTGCGCGTCATCCGCGCCTGCCGCGAGCTCGGGCTCCCAACCGTCGCCGTGTACTCGGAGTGTGACCGCGCGAGCCTGCACGTGCGGTTTGCGGACGAGGCGTACGCGATTGGTCCCAACCCCCCGTCGGAAAGCTATCTGCGCGCCGACCGGATCATCGACGCCGCCCGTCGAGCGGGTGCCGACGCCGTTCATCCCGGCTACGGTTTCCTCGCTGAGAACGCCGAGTTCGCGCGGGTGTGTGCCGACGCCGGCCTGACGTTCATCGGTCCGTCGGCTGGCGTCATCGAACGGATGGGCAGCAAGACCGGTGCCCGGACGGTGGCCATCGACGCCGGAGTACCGGTCGTGCCGGGAACGGTTGAGCCTCTCGGCCCGGCCACGCCGGACGATGAGATTGCGCGCATCGCGGCCGGCATCGGCTATCCGCTGTTCATCAAGGCGGTCGCCGGAGGCGGCGGGAAGGGCATGCGCCTGGTCGCCGACCCTGCGGATCTCGGGTCCGCCATCCGCGCGGCACGCTCGGAGGCCGGATCCTCCTTCGGCGACCCGCACATCTACATCGAGCGCCAGCTCGAGTTTCCGCGTCACATCGAGATCCAGCTCCTCGCGGATCACCACGGCACGATCGTGCCGTTCGTCGAGCGTGAGTGTTCGATCCAGCGCCGGCATCAGAAAGTGCTCGAGGAGTCACCGTCGGTTGCGGTGTCCGACACGCTTCGGGCCGAACTGGCCGCGGCCGCGTGCGCGGTGGCGGCGTCGGTCGGCTACACGAATGCCGGAACGATTGAGTTCCTGCTCGATCGCGACGGCCGGTTCTACTTCCTCGAGATGAACACCAGGCTCCAGGTCGAGCACCCGATCACCGAACTCGTGTCGGGGGTCGACCTCGTTCACTGGCAGATTCGGATTGCGCGCGGAGAGCGGCTGACGCTCAGCGCCTCGGGCGGCCCCGGAGGAACGTCGCCCGGCACGTTGGTCCCGCGCGGCCACGCGATCGAGTGCCGCATCTACGCCGAGGACCCCGACAACGGCTTCATGCCGTCGCCCGGCAGGATGCTCGGCCGCCGCGTGCCGGGTGGTCCCGGCATCCGTCGCGACGACGGAGGGGCGACGCCGGGATTGGACGTGCCGATCCACTACGATCCGCTGATTGCGAAGCTGAGTGCATGGGGTGGCGACCGTGCGCAGGCGATCCTCCGGATGTCTCGGGCCCTCGGTGAGTACGAGGTGCGCGGGATCAAGACCAGCATCCCGTTCTTCCGCTGGCTGCTGCACTCGTCGGACTTCCGCGCCGGCCGCTTCGACACCACCTTTCTCGACCGTGAGTTGGCGCGGCGGAACGGTGATCCGTTCGTCACCGTGCCCGACGAGGCCGAGCGCATCGCGCTCCTCGCGGCGGCGATCCACGCCTTCGAGAAGGCGACGCCCGACGGTGAGTCGTCGCGGATCGCCCAGGGAGCGGCCCGCGGGTGGAAGCTCCAGGGGCGCATGGACGCGCTGCGATGAAGTTCGAAATCGACGTCAACGGCCGGCCCCACGCGGTGAAGATCGAGCGCACCGGATCGCGGTACCGGATCGAAGCCGACGGCCGGGTGGACGTGGTGGACGTGGCTCGGGTGGACGCGACCACGATGTCCATGATCCTCGTCGGCGACCGCGAAGCGAGCCACGAAGCCGCACTGCTCGAAGGGCGGGAACGGGGAGAAGTCGAGGTCTACCTCCGTGCGGGCGTCGTGCAGACGCGCGTATCGGGCGCACCCGGGCAGCGTCGCTGGGGCGCGACGGGTGGCGTGGGCGCGGGTGTCGGCGGCGGCCCGCAGCCCGTTACGGCCCCGATGCCGGGAAAGATCGTCCGCGTCCTGGTCAAGCCTGGTGATGCGGTCACCGCGCGCCAGGGGCTCGTCGTGATCGAAGCGATGAAGATGGAGAACGAGCTGAAGGCGGCTCGCGACGGCCGCGTGAAGGAAGTGCACGCCACGGAAGGCGCGCTCGTCGAAGCCGGCCGACTCCTCCTCGTGATCGAATGATGGCGTTTCTCACCTCTCTCCGCCGGCGTTGGCCAGAGGCCGCTCTCGTCGCGTCGCTGCTCGTGGTGGCGGCGGTCGGCGGCGTGGCCCTGCGCGCGGCCGCCCTCGCGCTGGTCGGCGGTGTCGTGGCGTTCGCCATCCGGCGGCGGGTCCGTGACGTCGCCGTCGCGCTCGGCGCCGCCGTCGTGGCGATCGTCGTGGTGGCGGTCGCCACGCTGACGATCGACATCGGCAGCGTGTTCGGCGGGGCGCTCAAGACCGTGGCCGAGAACCAGGGCGGAAGGTACATCGAGCGGCCGCTGCACATCGGGCGGATCGGCATCCACCTCGCGAGCGGCCGGTTCGTCGTGGAGGACATCCGGATCGACGGGGTGAAGCGTGGGGACGCGCCGTTCTTCACCGCCCGGCGGGTCCTGGTCGGCCTGCCCTGGTGGCGGGTGTTCCGCACGCGCGAGTTCCTGATCGCCTCTCTCGAGCTGAACGACTGGGCGATGCAGATCGAGAAGTTCTCCGACGGCGACAACATCCCCAGGTTCGTGCACGAATCGAAGGAGCCCAAGGGGCCGAAGCGCTTCACGACGACCCTGCAGTACGTGCACGCGTATCGCGGACAGTTCACGTACATCGACCACGGCACGTGGAGGACGATCGCCCGCAACCTCGATATCTACGTCAGGCACGACACCGGGGAGTATCTCGGGACGGCGACCATCACCAACGGCGTGGTGCAGATCAAGGACTACCTGCCCATGCGGTCCGACATGCGCGTGAAGTTCAAGGTCGACGGGCCGATCATCCGGCTTCCCGAGATCGTGCTCGACACCGACGGCGCCCATTCGCTCGTGACCGGCCAGGTGGATTTCGGCCACTGGCCGAACATGATCTACAACGTCGATTCGAAGGTGAACTTCTGGCGGATGCGGGAGATCTTCTTCGCGAGCGAATCGTGGCGCAGCCGTGGCGAGGGCCGCTTCAAGGGGACGTTCCGGCTCTTCAAGGGGGGGCACGAGCTGAAGGGGGATTTCACCAGCCCGCTCGTGCACATCAACGTCTTCGCGGTTCCGGATCTCAAGGGCTCGCTGATCTGGGAACCGCACCGGTTCGAGGTCACGCGCGCGACGGGCCGCTTCTACGGCGGATACGCGGACTTCAAGTACTCGATGGCGCCGCTCTCCGACCCGGTGCCGGCGGTGGCGCGGTGGGACGTCAAGTACCGGGACGTGGACCTGACCCAGTTGTCGGACGCGCTCGAGATGCGTGGCTTGCGCCTGGCGGGGACGGCCAGCGGCCGGAACCTGCTCGAGTGGCCGCTCGGCGACTTCAAGCAGCACCGGGGCGACGGGCAGATCGACGTCACGCCGCCCGCCGGCCGTACGGTGCTCACACGGGCCGCGCTTCCCTCGGAGTCCGCCATCCACGACGAGCCGCCGCTCACGGGTCCGGAACCCAACCCGACCTTGTGGCCCCGGCCCAAGGCCATCGGCGGCGAGTTCCTGTACCGGTTCGATCCAGACTGGGTGGACGTGGCGCCCAGCCATCTGGCGACCGAGCGGACGTACGTCGAGTTCCAGGGACGCACGGCCTACGGCGTCAAGTCGCAGTTCCCGTTCTATGCGCGGAGCGCCGACTGGCAGGAGAGCGACCGGCTCCTCGCGGGCATCATCAGTGCGTTCGGTTCGCCGACGGGCGTGATCAAGGTCGGAGGCCATGGCGAGTTCCACGGGACGATGACCAAGGCGTTCACCGAGCCGCGAATCGAGGGACAGTTCGACAGCGACCAGATGCGTGCGTGGGACGTGGTGTGGGGGCGCGCCACCGGCGGCCTGGTCATCGAGAACGGCTACGTGGACATCACGCGCGGCGTGGTGACGAAGGGCGCGTCGAGGATCGACGCGGATGGACGTTTCTCGCTCGGGTACCCGAGGAGGGATCAGGGCGAGGAAATCAACGCGCGCATCGTGGCCAAGGACCGCGACCTGCGCGACCTGCGCCACGCGTTCGAGCTGGACGACTGGCCGCTCGAGGGGAAGCTCTCGGGCGACTTCCGCCTGTCCAGCAAGTACACCCGCCCGTTCGGCTATGGCCGCATGACGATCACCGGCACGACGGCGTGGGGTGAGCCGTTCGAGCAGGCCTCCGCGTCGCTCCGGTTCGAGGGGACGGGCGTCAGGCTCGACGCCGTCGACATGAAGAAGAGCGGCGGTACGGTGACCGGCGCGGCGTACGTGGGCTGGGACGGGCGGTACTCCTTCAACGCCAACGGCCAGCGGATCCCGATGGAGAGCGTGGCGGCGGTGAAATACGGCAACACACCGCTCTCCGGCCTCATGCAGTTCTCGATGGCCGGCACATCCACCTTCAAGAGTCCGCGGTACGAGGGGCGCGTCCGCATCGACGATGTGTTCCTCGGTGACGAGGGCATCGGCCAGGTGATGGGACGGCTGAACGTCCGCGAGCGGCTGCTCACGATCGAGCAATTCGAGGCCGCCTCCCCGCGCCTGGCCGTGTCGGGGTCGGGGCAGATCGAGATGACGCCGACCGTGGACGCCGAATTGTCGCTCCGCTTCACCGACACGTCGCTCGATCCCTACCTGCGCCTGTTCGAACCGAGGCTCTCGCCCTACACGCGCGCCATCGCGAGCGGCACCGTGCGCGCCGTCGGCCAACTCGCCGACTGGGACCGCCTGTCCGTCACTGCGACGGTGGAAACGCTGGACGCAAGCCTGTTCGACTACGCGCTGCACAACGACGGCCCGATCCGCCTCACGCTCGAGAACAACACGATCGAGTCGGCGCGCCTGCGCCTGGCGGGCGAGGACACGCGGCTCGACGTATCCGGCAGCGTGAACCTGAAAGAGCGCCGGATTGGCGTGAAGGTCGCGGGCGACGCGAACCTCGGCATCCTGCAGCTGTTCTTCAAGGACATGCGCAGTTCCGGCCGGGCGGAGCTCAGCGGATCGATCGACGGGCCGATGACCAAGCCGCAGTTCTCGGGCACCGCGCAGATCACCGACGGCCGTCTCCGCCTGCTCTCGCTGCCCAATTCGCTCCAGGCCATCAACGGCCGCGTGGCCTTCGCCGGCGACGGCATCCGGCTGGAGGACATCACGGCGCAGCTCGCGGGCGGGCGCGTCCGCTTCGGCGGACGGATCGAGATGAACGGCTATACGCCGGGTCAGCTCGCGCTCACCGCGACCGGCGAGAACATGGAGCTCCGCTACCCGGAGGGGTTCCGGTCCACGCTCGACGCCCAGCTCGATCTGGTGGGGACCATGGCCGCACCGACGCTTCGCGGCACGGTGATGGTGAAGAGCGCCGTGTACAGCAAGCGGATCGACATCGGGCCCGGAATCCTCGAACTCGCCGGTGGGCGGACGCCGACGGGCTCGCCGGCGGCGGCCGGCGGGGTGGCCATCCTGCCGGTGCGCTTCGACCTCCGAATCCAGGCGCCGTCCTCGCTGAGGATCGAGAGCAACCTCGCGCACGTCGTATCGAGCGCGGACCTCGTGCTGCGCGGGTCCTACGACCGCCCGCTCCTGTTCGGACGGGCCGAGGTCGAGCGCGGCGAGGTCCTGTTCGAGGGCAAGCGGTACGTCGTTCGGCGCGGTACCATCGACTTCACGAACCCCGCGAAGATCGAACCGTTCTTCGACTTCGAGGCGGAGACGCTCGTCCGCGTCCCCGGACAGACCTACGTCGTCAACGCTCAAGTCGTGGGCACGGTGAACCGGATGAGCGAGCCGGTGCTCACCTCCGACCCGCCGCTGCCGACCGTGCAGATCCTCTCGCTGCTGTTCGGCGGTGATACGGGCCGCGCGGAGGCAAAGGACGCCGAGCTTCGGACGCTGCAGCGCGAGGAGATCCAGGGCCGTCTGGCCACCTCGCGCGTGCAGCAGGCTGCGGTTGGCGTCGTGTCGGCTCCAGTGACGAAGGCCGTGGAGCAGGCATTCGGCCTCGACACGTTCCAAATCACGCCGAATGTGTACGACCCCTACCAGCGCGTGACGCCGACCGCACGGCTCACGGTCGGCAAGCGCGTCTCGAGCAAGGTGTACTTCACCTACTCGCGGAGCCTGAACACGCCGGGCGGCGGCGACCAGGTGATTCTGCTCGAGTACGACCAGAATGCCCGCATGTCCTGGGTGTTCTCACGGAACGAGGACGGTACCTACGCCCTCGATGTCCGCGTGAGGCACGTGTTCTGATGCGCACGCTGCTGACCGTCATCGTCGCCCTCGCCTCGCTGGCAACACCATGTACTGCGGCCGCACGGGAGGCGGGCGGGCAGACCGGTAACGACCAGGCGATCGTCGCGATCGACGCGTTCCTCGGCCGTCCCATCGTCGACATCCGTCTGCAAGTCCAGGGGCAGGAAACCGCCGACATCGAACTCAAGCGCGTGCTCGAGACCCAGGTCGGGTCGGCGCTGGCCGCGACCGGCGTTCGCGAGAGCATCATCCACCTGATGGCGCTGCGGCGCTTCCAGGAGGTGCAGGTTCGGGTGCAGGAGAACCCGCACGGCGTCGCCCTGCTCTACGAGCTCGTGCCGGTGCGATCCGTGCGGTCGATCGAGTTCAGGGGCGACCTCGGACTGTCTGCCCGTCAACTCCGTGCCGCGGTGGTGCCACGCTACACGTCATCGCCCCCGGTGTCGCGGGCCGAGGAGATCGCCCGCATGCTCGAGGCGTTGTGCCATGACCACGGATTCCTTCGCGCAGTCGTGCATCCCACGCCGGAGCCTGGGGCGAGCCCCGACCGCACAATCCTCGTCTTCAACATGGTGGCTGGTCCCCAGGCCCGCGTCGGCGCCCTCGACGTCGTCGGTGCGCCGGACAGCGAGAAGCGCTCCGCGCTCGAGCGACTGGGGCTGAGGGCGAGCGGCACCTTCGACCGCGTGTCGCTCGAGGAGGCGGTGGCGCGGTACGTGATTACCCTGCGCGCTCGCGGCTATCTCGAGGCAGCCGTCCAGACCGACTTCGTGTTCTCGACGAACCGTGAGCGCGTCGACGTGACGGTGCGGATGGCGCGCGGGCCGCTCGTGCGGATCGAGTTCCGCGGCGATCCGCTGCCAGAGAACCGGAAGAACGAGATCGCCTCGCTGACCAGGGAAGGGACGCTCGACGAAGACGCGCTCGAGAACGCCCAGGTGGCGATCGAGAACGACTTCAGGGCGAACGGATATCGCGACGCCTCGGCGGCCTACACGCGCGAACGCCGCGGGGACGACCAGCTCCTGATCGTGTTCTCCATCCGTCGCGGGCCACAGTACAAAGTGGAGAGCGTCAGGGTGACGGGCAACGATCACCTCTCCCGCGATGAGCTGTCCGCGGCCCTTCGCGCGGTCGCCGGGCAGTGGTTCGTCCAGGCGCGCGTGGACGCCGATGTCACCGCGCTCACCGAACGCTACCGGCGCGCCGGCTACGGCAAGGCCGTGGTGAAGGCGACGAGTGTTCCGGAGCCCGGGCGACCGACGCAGCTCGCCGTCGAGATCGCCGTGCAGGAGGGGCCGCGCACGACCATCGGTGAGGTGGCCTTCCAGTTCCAGGGAGGAACCGCGATCGCTGAGAGCGAGCTGCGGGTCGCCCTGCGATCGCAGTCGGGCGCGCCCTACTACCAGCCGCAGGTGGATGCCGACCGCGAGGCGGTCCTGGTGTTGTATCTCGGCCGAGGATACCAACTGGCCGCCGTTGACGTGTCCGCGCGCCTGACGGGCGACGGCACGCGCGCCGACCTTCGCTTCCTCGTCCGCGAGGGGCCGCAACTCCTGGCCGACCACATCCTCGTGGTCGGGAACGTGCACACGAAGGTTGCCACCATCGAGCGCGAGCTCGGCATCCGGACGGGCACGCCGCTGTCAGCCCAGGCGCTGGCCGACGCGCAGCGTCGACTCATCGAGCTGGGCCTGTTCCGCCGCGTCCAGGTGAGCGAGCTGCAGCAGGGGACCGACACGCGCCGGGACGTGCTCGTGGTCGTGGAAGAGGCGCCGGTGAACACCATTGGGTACGGCGCGGGATTCGAGGGCGGGCTTCGAGTGCGGACGGACGCCTCGACGGGCCTGCCCGTCGAGAAGATCGACGTCGCGCCGAGAGGCTTCTTCGAGGTGGGCCGGCGGAATCTCTGGGGCAAGAACCGGGCGATCAACCTGTTCGCCCGCGGTGCCATCCGCACGAGCGATCAGTTCAACAGTGCACCGTCCGGAACGACGGTGCCCGCGTCGAACAACCTGGAGGACACGAGCGCCGGGTTCCGTGAGTTCCGGCTGCTCGCCACCTATCGTGAGCCGCGCTTCCTCAATTCCTCGGTGGACGTCGTGGTCACGGCCGGCGTGGACCAGGCCATCCGGTCCACGTTCGACTTCAACCGGCGCCAGCTCTTCGCGGAAGGGAGCCATCGCTTCAGCCGCACGCTCAGCGTGGCGGGCCGATACTCGCTGGGTCGCACGAGGCTCTTCAACGAGCGGATCGCGCCCGAGAGCGAGCTGGACATCGACAAGATCTACTCGCGCGTCCGCCTCTCCTCGTTCTCCGCGTCCGTCGTCCGCAACACGCGCGACGATGCGTTCGAACCGACGGGCGGCAATCTCGTGACCATGGACGGCACGCTGGCCGCGCGGGCGATCGGGTCCCAGGTGGGCTTTGCCAAGGGGCTGCTCCAGGCGTTTTCGTACCGGCAGGTTCCCATCCTCCGTGGCTCGGTGGTGGCGGTGGGTGCGCGCCTCGGTCTCGCGTTCGGCTTCCCGCAGCTCGTCGCCGACGCGAACGGCTCCGGCAAGACCCTGTCCCTGGAGCAGGAGATTCCGGCGAGCGAGCGTTTCTTCGCCGGCGGCGACACCAGCGTGCGCGGCTTCGCTCTCGACAAGCTCGGAGCGGCGAAAACTCTCGACCAGAACGGCGTCTCGAACGGCGGCAACGGCCTCCTGATCTTCAATGGCGAGCTGCGGATTCCCTTGTTCAAGGTTGCCGGCTACCCGGTGGGTGCGGTCACCTTCATCGACACAGGGAACGTGTTCGCGAAGGTGGGAGACATCGGCCTGAACTCGTTGCGCAGCGGCGCCGGCGTCGGGTTGCGGCTCAACTCGCCCATCGGTCCGCTGCGCGTGGACCTCGCGTGGAAGCTCAACCCGATGACGTTTGCGAACGGGATCCGCGAGGACCGGTTCGCGTGGTACGTCACGATCGGCCAGGCGTTCTAGAAGGATGAAGGCGGCGTGCCCTGAGCGAGCGGAGCGACTCGAAGGGCAAGGCGCAGAGGCGGGAAGGCGGTCTCACGGATGAAGAGGGTCGCTGCGATCTTCGTGCTCGCGCTGCTGTCCGGTGCCACCATGCGGGCCCAGATCGTGGACCGCGTGCTGGCCGTGGTGGCCGGCCAGGTCATCACGCTCTCCGACACGAGAGCCGTGCAGACGTTTGGCCTGCTGCGGCCAGTGGCAGCACAGCAGGGGCCGCCCGACCTCCTCGTGTACCTCGTCAATCGCCAGCTGATGCTGATGGAGGTCGATCGCTATTCGGCGCCCGATCCCGAACCCGCGCAAGTGGATCGGGTCGTCGCGAGCATTCGCGCGAGATTCTCCACGGATGCCGAGTACCAGCAGGCGCTCAATCGCACGGCCATGACCGACGGCCGGCTGCGCGCGACAGTGGCCGACAACCTGCGGATCGAGCTGTACCTCGATCAGCGATTCAGCGCGGCCGCCCAGCCGACTCCCGACGAGATGCAGCGGTATTATCAGGTCCACCGGGCGGAGTTCACCAAAGGGGGGCGCCTCCTCACGTTCGATGACGTGCAGCAGTTGGTCCAGGAGCAGGTGGCGATGGCACGGCGCACGACGCTGGTCGCCGACTGGCTCGATCAACTGCGGCGCCGCGCGGACGTGACGACGATGCCTGGTTTGGGGAGGTGACGGCGCGCTACGCTCCGTAGAGCGTGTAGCGGAGGATCTCTGCCGCGTTGAAGCCCGAATGGCTCACGACGGTCGATCCGATGCTGCCCCGCCGCAAGTACACGTAGCCCCAGAACGCTCCGAGGACGGCCGTGGCCAGCGCCGCGTCGCTGCCCTGGATGAGATGCCCCAGGCCGAACGCCACGCTCGACACGATCAGTCCGAGCGCTCCGCCCCCGAGATACTGGCGGAACCGGTGCAGGATGAACGCCCGCTGCACCTCCTCGCGAACGCCTCCACCCACCACGGCCACGACCGCGAACAACGCCGCCTGGGCAGCATTCCCGATCAGCCCCTGAAACGGGTTCTTCGTCACGTCGTGAAGCGTCGGCACGAAGCGCTGCACGCCGAGGAACACGACAATCACGATGAAGAAGACCAGCGGGACGTGGAGGACGCCGATCAGCGCTTCGAGCGCGAGCGGACGGCGGCCGAGCGCGACCTCCGAGAGGCGCTCGCCGTGGAGGTGCAGGAACCACCCGCACAGCGCGACGAGCGCGGCCGCATCGAGCAGTGACAGCGTGAAGACATAGCCCGGCGAGAGATGACCGCGCGCATCGAACGGCATCACGCCGAACAGGGCCAGCAGGCCGCCGATCGCCACCTGGGTGGGGAATCCGGAGCAGGCCAGGACCTCGATGAGCGCCGCGATCCGAAGCCGCCAGCATGGGAGATCCGGCAAGGTGGTTGGCTCGCCCCCACCCGGGTCGAACGACGCAGATTCCGGCACCGGCGTGTCGGGGTCCATTCCCTGACTCTACCACGCTCGCCTCAGCGGGCACCCGCGGCGACCGGCTCAGTTCTCGCATACGCCCAGGTGTTCGATCCGACAGGCTGGAATCGAAGAGCCGGCAGCGTGGCGGCCGTACGCCCCGTGTCCTGAGCAGAACTGACGATCTTCTCCGTCGCGCCAGCTCGAGTGGTAGCAGGGTTGTCGCCACGGCGGCCTTCGGCTGAGTTGGACCGTGTAAGAATTACCTAGTAGACTTGAACACAAGCCGACGAGTAGATGCGGGAGATTCATGTCCTTGCTGGATTCCGTCTCGAACGAGCCTGTTGACCTCGACGACCAGCCGCCCGTTGTCGAACGCGTGCTGATCGTGGAGGACGACCCGGCGACGCGTCTCGGCCTGACCGAGCTGGTTCGGACGTGGGGGTTCCTGGCCGACAGCGCCGAGGACGGTGCAGAGGCCCTGCAGAAGATCACGAGCTTCCGTCCCGGCATCGTCGTCACGGATCTGGTGATGCCGCGAATGGACGGGCACGCCCTGCTGAAGTCGCTGCGCGAGCACGACGTGGACATCAGCGTGGTGATCCTGACCGCGCAGGGTTCGGTCGAATCGGCCGTCGAGGCGATCAAGGACGGGGCCTACGACTACCTGACCAAGCCCGTCGATCCGCAGCGGCTCCAGATCCTCCTGCAGAAGGTGGTCGAGCGCCAGGAGACCATGCGCGAGGTGAAAGCGCTGCGGCGTCAACTGCGCGAGCAGGGATCGTTCGGGCGGATGATCGGCAGCAGTCCGGGCATGCGGAAGGTCTACCGGGTCGTCGAGCAGGCGGCGCCCACGTCGGCGTCGGTGTTGATCAATGGTGAATCGGGAACCGGCAAGGAACTGGTCGCGCAGACGGTCCACCTGCTGAGTGCCCGGGCGGGCGGGCCGTTCATCGCGCTGAACTGCGCGGCCATTCCGGAGACGCTGCTCGAGAGCGAGATCTTCGGTCACGAGAAGGGTGCGTTCACGGGGGCCTCCGAGCGGCGCCAGGGCTGCTTCGAGCTGGCCGATCACGGCACGCTGTTCCTCGACGAGATTGCCGAGATGACGCCCGCGACGCAGGTCAAGCTGCTGCGCGTCCTGCAGGAGCGGACGTTCCGGCGGCTGGGCGGCCGCCAGGAGCAGAAGGTGGACGTGCGGGTCATCGCGGCGACCAACCAGGATCCGGTCGAGGCGGTGCGCAACGGCAAGCTGCGCGAGGACCTGTTCTACCGGCTGAACGTCTTCGCGATCACGCTGCCGACGCTCCGCGATCGCAAGGAGGACCTGGCGCTGCTGACCCAGTCGTTTCTCGCGGAGTTCAACGCGCGCAACGGCAAGTCGATTGCGGCGCTGAACCACGAGGCGATGCGGATCCTCGAGGGGTACCACTGGCCCGGCAACGTCCGCGAGTTGCGGAACGTGATCGAACGGGCGACGATCCTCGCCGACGGCCAGTTCATCGAGGCGCGTCACCTGCCGAACGCGCTGGTGCAGGTTGGGGAGACGGTGAAGCCCGCGCTGTCGCTCTCCCCGGGGACGACCGTCGAAGAGGCCGAGCGGCGCTTGATCCAGATGACGCTCGAGCACACGCGCGACAACAAGACCCGCGCCGCGGAGATCCTCGGGATCAGTCTGAAGACGCTGCACAACAAGCTGAATCGGCTGAAGCTCAGGAAATAGGGTGCACCTAGGCATCAAGGCGAAGCAGATCGCCGGGGTTTCCCTGATTGTCGGCCTCGCGGTCGTCACGCTGAGCCTCGTCCACGTCACGCTGCTGGCGCGCGTACTGCTGCGCGAGAGCAGCGCACGCGGGGATCTGCTGGCCAACGCGATCTTCCAACGCGCACGCGAGATCGTCCCCGGCCAGGCAGACCCCTACACCGCGCTCAGAACCGACGCCGGTCTGCGCGCCATCCTCGAGTCGAGCGCCTACTCCAAGAACGTGACCTACGCCGCCATCTGCAACGTCGATGGCGTAGCCGTCGCGGCGTGGGATCCGAGCCGCGAGGGCAAGAGGCTCCAGCCGGCCGGCGAACTCGGCGCGTTGATCGACAGGCGCGGCCTGCCCCAGTTGCTCACGATCTACTCCTCTGAAGGACAGACGCTCGAAGTCCGGCAGCCGCTTCTGCTCGGCGGCGCGAAGTTCGGATCGATCCGGATTGGTGTCTCCACGCTTCTCGTGCGCAGGGAATTGACCGAAGCACTCAAGCCGATGGTCGCCACGGCGCTCGTGGCGCTGCTGATCGCCGTCGGCGTGTCGGCGTCGCTCGCGCAGCTCATGCTGCGGCCGATTCACGTCATCCGCAGCGGTCTGACCCGCCTCGGGCGCGGCGAGTTCGGCGTGCGTCTCGACCTGCCGCAGCAGGACGAGTTCGGCGAACTCGGCAGCTTCTTCAATACCGTCAGCCAGCAGCTGTCCGTGGATCGGTCCCAGCTCGCGGACCAGAAGGCAAGCCTCCAGTCGGCCGTCGAGCACATGGAGGACGAGGTCGCGATCTTCAACCCGGCTGGGGAACTGCTCTTCGCGAACCCTGCGATACGGGTGGCGTTGCCGAGCGATCCGTTCGGCCAGCCGATCGACGACCTGCTCCCGGCCGGCCATCCCTACCGGGAACTCGTTCGGGCGACGATCGACGAAGGGCAGTCGCGCGGGCCGCTCTCCGCGGCGATTCCCGGCACGGGTGACCAGCCGGGCGCGGCGACCAGCCCGAACGAGCGGCTGGTGACCGCGCACGCCATCAAGGATCGCGACCAGCACCTCGTCGGCGTGATGCTCGTCGTCCGCGACGTGCTGGCACTCGGACGCGTGCAGTCGATGCTCAACTACTCCCGCAAGCTGGTCGCGCTCGGCCGCCTGTCTGCGGGCGTGGCGCACGAAGTGAAGAACCCGCTGAACGCGATGACCATCCACCTCGAGCTGCTGAAGCAGAAGCTGGTGACGGCGATCGGCCGGGCACGGCGCGTGCCGGTCGCCGCAACCGCAGGGTTTGACAGCGAGGACGCACCCGCCAGCGCCTCGATGGTCGCCGTGGACGACACACCGGGCGAGCTGGGCCGCGCGCTCGATCACGTGAAGATCATCGGCGGTGAGATCCAGCGTCTCGACCAGGTGATGCAGGGTTTCCTGAAGTTCACGCGGTCCGAGGATCTGAAGCTGCAGACGATCCAGCTCAGCACACTCGTCGACGACGTCGTGCGGGTCGTGGGGCCGCAGTGCGCCAGCGCGGGGGTGACGGTCACGACGGACGGGTTCGATCACGCGCCGGACATCAGCGGCGACCCGACGATGCTGCGGCAGGCATTCCTCAATCTGGCGCTCAACGCGTGCCAGGCCATGCCCCACGGCGGAACCCTTCGAATCGCCGCTGTAACGGCCGGACCGGGCCGGCTGCAGATCGACTTCGAGGACACGGGCATCGGCATCAAGCCCGAGCACCTCAGCCGGATTTTCGATCTCTACTTCACGACGCGCGAGAAGGGGAGCGGGATCGGTTTGTCGATGGTCTATCGGACCGTGCAGTTGCACGACGGCGAGGTCGAAGTGCGGTCGACCGAAGGGCACGGCACGACGTTCAGCCTCGTCTTCCCAACGGCATAACGTGGTTCGGCCGCGTTGTGCCTTTCGGCCACGGCGTTTCGGTAGGATAATGGGATTGTGCGACGACTTCTGGTGACACTCACCGTCGTGGCGCTGGCGTCCGGTGCCTGCGCAAGGGCCAAGGCGAAGACCGAGCCCGTGGCGCCTGGGCTCGACGTGCCGGCCCCTCCGCCGCGCGTGATCATCCCAGTTGAGCCTGAACCACCACCGCAGTCGCCGCCGGCTGAGCCCGAACCCCGCCCCGCCAAGCCGATCCGAGGGCGCCAGACGCCCGCGCGCGTCGAGTCGCAACGCCAGGAGCGAAGAATCGAGCCGCCACCCGCTCCACCCGCGGATGCCGCGAAGCCAGCACCCGTGCCGCCGGTTCCGACCGCCACGCTGCAGCCGGCGTTGCCCGCCGCGCCGAGCGAGATCGAGCGACAGATTCGTGAGCAACTCTCGCAGGCCGCCAAGGACCTCGGTCGCGTGAACTACGGCGGACTCAACGCCGACGGCAAGTCGCAGTACGACACCGCCAAGCGCTTCATCGAACAGGCCGACCAGGCGTTGAAGGACAAGAATCTGGTATTCGCCAAGAATCTGGCGGAGAAAGCTGCCGGGCTGGCCGGCGTCCTCCTCGGGCGCTAGCCCGGCCCAAAATCGAGAGAATTTGGGCGAGAAGCCGAACCTGCCGAATTCCTCGGGTTTACGCAAGGTCTTGCGACTGCCCTAAAAGAGGGGCACAATATCTTGTAGATCGTGGCTTGACAAACGACAACGTGTCGCTCATATTGACCGTCTGACGTGGCCGGTCAATCGGGCAGTTCCCAGCTACCCGCGGTGCTCACGTCGGTCGGTCTGGACCCCGCGGCCGCTCTCGGCGCAGGGTGGCCCAGGACGGCAGGCACGCAGGGGTCGATTCACAGGTGTTCGACGCGTCGGCTGGTCCCCCAGAGGCCAGCGGTGTCGATTGAAAGACGTTGACGGCGGGTGTCTGAGGGGCGCGGACACGGCCGTGATTGCGGAGGGACGGTATGCAGAGAGGCGTGACCCACGACGTGGCCCCAGCCTCGCAGCAGGTCATCGAGAAACGGACGCAGGATGCCGCACACCCGGCGCGGTCGGGTGACGCTCGAGCCTCCGGGCTGCCGTTCTCCCGGTTCTTCGCGCTCTCGGGACGGGATCCCTTCGACGAAATCAGCTGGGATCGGCGTACGGCTCTCATCGCCAACGACAAAGGCGATGTGGTCTTCGAGCAGTGCGATGTCGAGGTGCCATCGTTCTGGTCGCAGCAGGCCACCAACATCGTCGTCTCGAAGTACTTCCGCGGACCGCTCAAGCCGAAGGCGGATGAGTTCCGGGAATCGAGCGTGCGGCAACTGATCGGCCGCGTCGTCGAGACGATCGTCGACTGGGCCCGCGCGGACGGCTACTTCGCAGACGAGGCGAGTCTGGTGGGGTTCCGCGATGATCTCAAGCACCTGCTCGTCTACCAGAAGGCCGCCTTCAACAGCCCCGTCTGGTTCAACTGCGGCATTGAGAAGCAGCCGCAGTGTTCCGCGTGCTTCATCAACTCGGTCCAGGACACCCTGGACTCGATCCTGACGCTCGCCAAGACCGAGGGGATGCTGTTCAAGTTCGGCTCGGGGACGGGCACCAACCTGTCGTCGCTCCGCTCGTCGCGCGAATCGCTCGCCGGCGGCGGCACGGCGTCGGGCCCGGTGTCGTTCATGAAAGGCTACGACGCGTTCGCGGGGGTCATCAAGTCGGGCGGCAAGACGCGCCGCGCGGCGAAGATGGTCATCCTCAACGCCGAGCACCCGGACGTCGTCGACTTCATCACGTGCAAGGTCGATGAAGAGAAGAAGGCGTGGGCGCTGATCGACGCGGGGTACGACGGGTCGTTCAACGGACCGGCCTACGCGTCGGTGTACTTCCAGAACTCGAACAACAGCGTCCGCGTGCCCGACGACTTCATGCGCGCGGTGCTCGACGACGGAACGTGGCAGACCAAGGCCGTCACCGACGGCCGCCCGATGGACACGTACAAGGCGCGCAACCTCATGCAGAAGATTGCCGAGGCCACGTACGTGTGCGGCGACCCGGGGATGCAGTTCGACACGACGATCAACGAGTGGCACACGTGCCCCGGGACGGCCCGGATCAACGCGTCGAACCCGTGCTCCGAGTACATGTTCCTGGACGACTCGGCGTGCAACCTCGCGTCGATCAACCTGATGAAGTTCGTGGACGGGCACGGCGAGTTCGAGGTGGAGGCCTTCCGGGCGGCGGTGGACACGCTCATCATCGCGCAGGAGATCCTGGTCGACAACGCGAGCTACCCCACCAAGGCCATCGAGAAGAACAGCCACGAGTACCGCCCGCTGGGGCTCGGCTACGCCAACCTCGGCGCGCTCCTGATGTCGCGCGGACTGCCGTACGACAGCGAGGCCGGCCGGCACTGCGCGGCCGCGATTACCGCGCTGATGACCGGCGAGGCCTACGCACAGTCGGCGCGCATCGCTCGCGACCACGGCGGACCCTTCCGCGGCTACGCGGCGAACCGCGAGCCGTTCCTCCGCGTCATGCGGAAGCATCGCGACGCGCTCAAGGACGTGAACGCCGGCCTGGTGCCCGAGGACCTGTTCGCGGCGGCCACCCAGGCCTGGGACGATGCGGTGGAACTTGGCGAGGAAGCGGGTTACCGCAACGCACAGACGACGGTGCTCGCGCCGACCGGCACCATCGGTTTCATGATGGACTGCGATACCACCGGGATCGAGCCGGACATCGCGCTGGTGAAGTACAAGAAGTTGGTGGACGGCGGCCTGATGAAGATCGTCAACCAGACGATCCCGGCCGGCCTTGCGCGCCTGGGGTACACCGAAGCCCAGATCAAGGCGATCGTCGACTACGTGAACGAGATGGAGACGATCGAGGGCGCGCCGCACCTGAAGGAGAAGGACCTGGCGGTGTTCGACTGCGCGTTCAAGCCGGCGAGCGGTTCGCGGTCGATCCACTACATGGGCCACATCCGGATGATGGGGGCCGCCCAGCCGTTCATCTCGGGCGCGATCTCCAAGACCGTCAACGTACCGAAGGACGCGACGGTCGACGAAATCACGCAGGCCTATATCGAATCGTGGCGCCTGGGCGTGAAGGCCATCGCGATCTACCGCGACGGCAGCAAGCGGACGCAGCCGCTCAACACCTCGCGGGACAAGGTCACCGAGGCGAAGGTGGCGGCCCAGGCCGTGGCCCAGCCGATTCGGCGGAAGCTGTCGGACGAGCGCCACGCGATCACTCACAAGTTCGAGATTGCCGGTCACGAGGGCTACATCACCGTCGGTCTCTACGACGACGGGATGCCGGGCGAGATCTTCCTCGTCATGGCCAAGGAAGGGTCGACGATTTCGGGCTTCGCCGACGCCTTCGCGCAGGCCGTCTCTTACGCCCTGCAGTACGGCGTGCCGCTGCAGGTGCTGGTGGACAAGTTCAGCCACGTGCGGTTCGAGCCGGCCGGGATGACGAAGAACCCGCAGGTGCGGATCGCCAAGTCGATCGTGGACTACGTGTTCCGATGGCTGGCGACCAAGTTCCTGTCGGCCGAGGCGCAGTACTGGGCGGGCGTCAATGGCCGTGACAGCACGTCGATGGCCGACCACCCGGCCGACACCGCGGAGCAGTTGACGCTGCCGCCGCTCGGTATCGAGGCCGACCGCAGGGCGTCGCTGTTCGGCACGATTCAGAACCAGGAAGATGCGCCTCCGTGCTCGACGTGCGGGGCGATCATGGTGCGCAGCGGCAGCTGCTACAAGTGCGCCAACTGCGGCAGCACGAGCGGGTGCGCGTGAGACACAGGGATGGAGACGGGAGTTTCGACACCGAGACGGTCTCGTCTCAGCGATCGGGGCCCGCCTCCTCCCGAAGCCTGCGGGCCTCATCGAGCCTGCCGAGCTTCATGTAGACGTCCGCCAGTTCCAGCAACGTCGGGCGCCTGGCCGGAGAGCGTTCGAGCGCCCGTCGGAGCAACCGCTCGGCTTCGTCGAGGCGCCCCAGGCGGGAAGCCAGGGCGCCCAGCACGGCCATCGGCTCCGCCGCAGCGTCGGGCCCAATCAGCGGCGCCAGCGCCGCGTACGCCGCTTCCACCTGTGCCGGCCGTCCCGGATCGTACGTGTCCAGGATCACCACCGCGTAGTTGTGCGCCACGAGCAGGTTCGGAGGGCTGCCGGCCAGGACTGCCTTGAACGGTCCGATTGCGTCGCCCGGCCGGCCTTGCCTCATCCGGAGCAGGCCCAGAATCGTCTGGGCCTCCGCGAGCGTTGGCTCGAGCCGCAGGGCCGCCTCGAGATGCGCGAGCGCCTCGTCGTCGCGCTGCAACTGGAACTGCAGGCGGCCGAACGTGGCTTCGACTTCGGCCGGCAGCATCCTCCGCGTCGGAGGAATGTCCACCAGGACCTGGTCCGGGAGCAGGACTTCATCGGGACTGCGCATCCCGCCGCGAATGTACCGCAGCAGGTCGCGCTCGACCGCCTGCGGAGCGCCAATCGTCTCCTCGAACGCTTCGCGCTCGTCGCGTCCCTCGGCGAGCCGCTGCACGAAGAGGGGTATCTGGGCACCGTGCGCGGCTGATCCGCGAATCAGGTAGTGCACCATCGCCCACGACTCCGCGTAGAACGTGCGGCCCTTCTCGTCGTTCCAGATCTTGGCGTTCCGGGTGATCGACAGGAGTTCGGGCAGCGGGAGGAAATCCCGGGACAGGCGGGCGACGTGCGGCGCAACGGGTGCGCCGAGCAGCACGCGTCGGCGGTCGTGGTTGAGCAAGGTCGTGCTGTAGTATTCGGCCACGCCTTCCCTCAGCCACAGCGGGATGCGAGGGCCGTCGAACAGCACGTGGGCGTACTCGTGGAAGATGGTGCGGTACGATTCGCCGCCGCGATCGAGCCGGAGCGCCATGCACGGGATCTGGGGCTCGCGCACGACGTAACCGCCGACCGGGGCGGGCTTGCCGTTGAGGGTCGGCTTGTAGGGTTCGAACGATCGGTCGCTGCCGAAGACCACGACGAACGGCGGCAGGAGGGAGCGGTCACGCGCGCCGGGGAGCACGCGCGCGAAGACGTCGCGGAACATCTCGAGGAGGAAGGCGACCTCACGGACCTCGTCCTGTCTCGCGTCGCCCGACACGATGAAGTGCCGCGACTGGACGCGGAACCACTGAGGCGCACGTGGGGCGCTCCACGCCCCAACCAGGATCGAGACGACAGCGAGCGCAACCAGGCGTCGCAAGCAGCGGCCTCCAGTCGCCATTGTCGCACGGGCGGCGGCGCACGCCCACGATGGAACCACCTGCCCCGCGGCGGCTTCACCGCTTCGTTCGGCGTGACGTCGTTCCGACCGGCTTGCCCGTCGTCAGGCGAGGTTCGCCCCGCGTTCGAGCAGGAGCCCCCTCAGCACAGAACGGTGGCAGCGCGCCTCGTCGGCACAGTAGCAGCCGACCGAGAGGTCGGTCTGGTGGGAGAGCGCGGCCAGGAGTACGAGCAGCCGCGTGGCTTCAGGGCGCTTCATTTCAGCCCGGTATCGCTTCACGAAGCGGTGCCACGCCCGGTCGTCGGCGGCATGGAGGGCTTGCTTGACCAGGCTCTCCGAAGGCGCCAGATCCGGAAGCCACACATCGTAGAAGTCGCGGGACGCGTGCTCGGCCTTGGGCACGCCGCGCGGTGGCCGCCGCACCGTCCCCACACGCAGTCCCTCGCCCGGCGTTCTCGGAGCTCCCAGCCGTACGACTCGAACAGCCATTCGATTCGCCTCCCTCAGCGCTACGCCTCTCTTCCCGAGCCAGTCACTTCTTCTCGAACTCCAGGAGCTCGACAGGCGCGCCATCGTCGAGGATGAAGGCCACGCGAACGCCACCGGATGGCGCGTTGAGAGCGATCAGGACGTTCTTGCCCTTCAGCGCCTCGTCGAGATCGTCGACGGCGAAGGCAATGTGGGGCACCATCCTGACGACCTCCGGCACCTGGCAATGTGGCTCGAACCGCATCCACTCGACGCCGTATGGGCTGGAGTCGAAGCCGCAGACGTACAGCCCCAGGCCGGCCAGGTGTCGCTCGTCTGGACGGGGCGTGGTGTGGGGTATCCCGAGATGGTGGTAGCGCCACCCGAGCTTCTCTGTCGCGGCCGGGAGTTCGTCGTCGCGTCGTTTCTGCGTCACTCGCTTCCTCTTCGGTTCACTGTTCCTTCCGGCGGTCTCGCCACGGTGCCTGCCGAACCCCGGGGCCAGCCGCCCCGCGATCTCGCCGTTCGACGACCTCGTCTTCAGTCGACCGTCGAGAGGAATCCGGCTACGCGTGCCAGGTAACGTTCCGTGACTCGCCGCGATGTCCTCGCACCTCGTAACGAAGCTCCACCATGCCGCTCTTGTAGGCGTTGACCTCCGCCAGATGGAGGGCGATCTCTCTGTCGAGCTTCTCGAAGAATGGGATCCCATCACCAATCAAGATCGGCAGGATCGAATAGCGAACGTCGTCGGCAGCACTGCTCGGAGCCGTCTACGCTCGAGCCCACCTGGATCAGCTTCAGCCGCGGCGGCCAAGCTGGCCCACGCCGCCGTCGGCTGCAAGCCGATGTTATGCGGTTCCTTCTCCGTTGGCGTCGATCGTCCCAGTAACCTCCGCGACTTCGGGAGTCACGTCGAACTGTACTTGAAAGGGCTTGCCCCGGTTGCCACGTAAGTTCGTGCCGGCCTGGAAGTCGCAACGTCTGGCAGCGAACGGTCCTTCAAACCAGCAGTCGTAGAAGTTCACGAATCCCCGAAAGGTGCAGCCTTCAAGGATGATGGCTGATCCGTTTCGGTTGTGTCCTCCGCACTGAAAGTCCACGGTGTCTTCGAATACGCAACCGCGCATCGTCAGGCCGGCTAGGAAGTAGGTCGCGAAGAACTCCACCCGCCTGATGTGATTGCCTTCAAGAAGCACGGGACCCGCAAACTCGATACAGGCTCCGTCGAGCTGGTCCACAACGCAGCCGACAATGCGCACCGGCCCCTGCAGGGCATCCGCCTCGCACAGCGGCCGCAATGACAACGAACCCTCGACCAGCGCATTGCCCAGGATGCGAGTCCTTTGCAGTTCGTCAAGTGCCGCTGAGGCTGATAGATTCCGAACCGTCATCCTTGTCTCGGTCGTGATTGACGTCGCAATCGTCCGGTCTCGGTCCGCCTAACGTCGGCGGTTCACCCGCGGCGGCGCTCGATCGCGCAGGCCGTCGTCGGGTGCAACCGCGTGGTCAGGCAACTTGTTGTGTTATATAAATAGGTATATAATCCACCGATGGCCGAGAAGCCGCTGTGTTGGCTCGGAGCCTCGCTTGACGACGTGCGCGCATTTCCGGACGATGCTCGCCGCGACGTTGGTTACCAGTTGGGCCGTGTCCAGCAGGACCTGATGCCGACCGATTGGAGGCCGATGGCCACGGTGGGTCTCGGCACGTACGAGATTCGTGTTCACACCAGACTCGAGCACCGCGTCTTCTACGTCGCGAAATGCGAGGAGGCGATCTACGTGCTCCACGCCTTCGAGAAGCGGACGCGCCAGACGCCGCAAGGGGAGATTGCCTTGGCGAGGAAGCGGTTGGCTGAGCTTCTTGCGCGTCGCATGCGCAATAGGGAGACCCCATGACGATCAAGATTCGACGTTCAAGCGGTAACGTCTTTCGTGACCTTGGCTTTTCGCGCGAGGAATCCGAGAACCTCAAGATCCGTAGCGACCTGATGATTCGCCTCAGCAAATTGATCGAGGCCCGGAAGCTGACCCAAGCGCAGGCTGCGACCCTGTTCGGCGTAACCCAACCGAGGGTGAGCGATCTCGTCCGGGGTAAGATCGACCGATTCAGTATCGATACGTTGGTGGCCATGCTGGGGCATGCCGGCGTTAGGGTCCAGATCGTCGTCGGTCGGGTTTCAAAAGTCGCCTGACGCGCGCGCATCACCCGCGGTCGCGGTGCGGTAGCGGCGGCGGCCGTCGGGTGCATGCGCCTGTTAGGCGGCACGGTCTGTAGTACATTGTATGACGATGAAGAATGCCTTGACCATTCGCCTGGAGCCAGACCTCGAGCGCCTGCTCGACCGCTTGTGCCGAGAGACCGGCCGCACTCGCAGTGACCTCGTGCGGGACGCCCTGCGTCGACAGCTGCAGCTCCTGCGGTTCGAAACACTGCGCCGGCGCGTGCTCCCGTTCGCCGAAGCCCGCGGCTACCTGACCGATGAGGACGTGGTGAAGGCCGTTTCGTGAGAGTCTTCATCGGCACGAACGTGCTGGCCAGCGCCTTTGCCACGCGTGGCCTGTGCGCCGACGTCCTGCGGCACGTGATGGTTGAACACGAGCTACTCGTCGGCGAGATGGTTCTCGACGAACTGCGACGCGTCCTCAGGAACAAGTTCCGCCTCCCGGCCGCGCTCATCGGGGACATCGAGGAACTGCTGCGCGACCACGAAGTTGTGCCCAAGCCCACCCGCGCCGGTTCGATCAACGTCCGCGATCCCGATGACCGATGGATCGTTGCATCCGCTCTGGCCGGACATGCCGATGTCCTTGTTACCGGCGACCGGGATTTGCTCGACGTGGCAGACACCCTGCCGCTCCCAGTCGTCGACCCACGCGGCTTCTGGAACCTCCTTCGCAAGTCCGGCGCTTCAGCCGAGTAATCGTCGCTGGGTGTCCGCCGAACGCCCGGCTTCAGGCGCGAGCACTGGCGAGTCGCCTGGAAGCCGCTGTTCGCCGCGCTAATCGTAGTGTGTCCACATCCGAATGATCTTGACGGTCTTGATCGCGTCCAGGACCTGATACACCAGTCGGTGCTGGATGTTGATTCTGCGGGAACATGCGCCCGCGAGGTCCCCCACGAGCTTCTCGAAGCGTGGCGGCGTCTGGTACGGGTTCTCCGCCAGCACAGCCAGCAACCGCTCGGCTTTCGACTTGAGGCCGGCCGACGCGAGCTTCCTGGCGTCCTTCCTCGCCTGCGAGGTGTACACCAGTTTCCAAGTCACCAGTCGAGGTCCTTGGCGCATTTCGTCACGGGCGTCTTCAATCCCTTGCGGATCGACGCTCTCATGCCGGGGATGGCCTCGAGGTAGAGCGTTTCCTGGATGGCTCGCCAGTCGCCTTCCGACACCAAGACCGCGGAGTGCCGCTTTCCGGAGATCTGGATGGGTTCGTGCGAGTCAGCGACGTCCTCCAGGAGGTTGTACAATCGCCGTCTCGCCTCGGTCGCCGTGATCGTCGTCATTGGGGTTCCCCTTGAAGGTACGTCATAACGTACGCTACCAGGGTCGTTCTGTCAATCGGGTTCTCACGCGATTGTCTTTGATTTGGGGCTACCTGATCTCGGCGAACGTCGGCGGTTCACCCGCGGCGGCGCTCGATCGCGCAGGCCGCCGTCGGGTGCAGGCCGTTGTTGGGCCGCAGTTCTACAGTTTCTCCGCCCCGTCCACCTTGCCCAGGTCCCGATCGAACGTGCCGAGGGGCAGATGGCCGGCTCGGCGCGCAAGCTCCACGAGCAGACAGTCGGAAAACCCGAGTGCGGGTCGCCGCCGAAACGTCTCAAGGGCCGCCGCCACCGCCTCTGGCTCCTGCAGCGTCAGGCACTGGTGGTGCAAGAGCATTTCGACCGCCCGGGCGACCTGTGCCGCATCGCGGTCGTAGACGGCCCCGAGCACCCAGGTGGCCTCGGCCAGTGCCAGGGTCGACACCCAGGCGCCAGATTGCACGAACGCATCGGCCACGGCCGCCTGCTTCTCGTCGTCGCGCGTGAGGAGCCGGACGAGGACATTCGTATCAACCGCGCGCATGGCGTTCCCGGACGTGCTTCCGAATGCCTGCCTTCAACTCGGCGACCGAGCGTGGCTGCACGTCTTCGTGCCCGAATACCGCCCGGTGGATCTCCAGGGACGTATACCGCCCGGACCGACGGACTACGACCGCGTTTCCCTCTTCGTTCCATTCCAGCAGGGAGCCCGGTCCGATTCCCAGCTTTCGACGCACCGCTGCCGGTACCGACACCTGGCCCTGAGCCGTAACCCGTGATCGTGCGATAACCATATGCCCGACATTACCACGGTAATGAATTCATCGACAAGGCGCCGATCTGATTGTCGGCCCAACGTCGGCCTTCACCCGCGCCGGCTCATGATGGCCCCGGCCGGCGCCGGGCGCAAGGCCTTGCCAGGCTGCGTCGATACTTGCCTGGTCGTATATACACACGTATACTTGACCCGTGCGTTTCAGTTGGGACCAGCGCAAGAGTTCGCGCAACCTGCGTGAGCGCGGATTCGACTTCGAGTTCGCGACGCTGATCTTCGAGAGCCCAACCTTGGAACGCGAGGACGACCGCCGGGACTACGGCGAGCGCCGTG